>JAYWIG010000333.1:0-6327 GCA_043789035.1 Betaproteobacteria bacterium | reverse complement strand
ACGCGATTGGAGCCCCGATGAGTTTGAGCAAAAAAGGCTGCCGGAATTTTTAAGCCGCCACGTCGGCAGCTTTTTAGAAAGCGGAACTAGAACGGGTTAGCGCAAGCTAAAGAGTTATTGCGGTTGCTGGTTTTACTGCCAGTGCTTCGGCGTTCAAGCTTTTGCGATAGCGGTTTAAGTCTTGCACGGTAGTAAATGTTTTGCCAAACAGCAGCGACAAATTATGCAAAATTCGATCAATGACTTTGCTTTCCCATTGCCCATCGAACTTTATTTGCTGATCTAACCATTTGTCGAGCCAACCTGGTTCGGGCAATCTGCTTTGAATCGTATCGTTTGGAAACAAAGACTGATTGACATGCAAATTCGTTGGATGCAATGCTTGGGACGAGCGCTTTGCGCTAGCCATCAGAACACCCATTTTGGCAAATGATGCTTTTGCGCTATGCCCAACTTCCACAATCGCCTTTTTCATATATTGCAGATAGGCACCACCATGGCGAGCTTCGTCTTTTGATATCGTCGTATAGATTTGTTTGATGACAGGTTCGGTATGCCACTCTGCGGCGCAGCGGTACCAGTGGTTTAATCGAATTTCACCGCAAAAATGCAGCATCAGTGTATCGAGTGCTGGCGCCGGGTCGAACTCAAATCGCACGGCTTGCAGTTCGGCTTCGGTGGGCACAAGCTCGGGCCGAAAGCGCCTTAAGTATTCGATTAAAACCAGCGAGTGTTTTTGCTCTTCGTAGAACCAAATCGACATAAAGGCCGAGAAATCACTATCTGAGCGGTTGTCGCGCAAGAACATTTCCGTAGCGGGCAGTGCAGCCCATTCGGTAATTGCGTTCATTTTGATCGTGTGCGCTTGTTCATCAGAAAGCTTGCTGGCATCAAAAGCAGCCCAGTCAATATCTGTGTCCAAGTCCCAGCGAACTCGTTCGAATGATTTGAACAATTCCGGATAAAGCATCATAAAGCCTTGAGTTTTTTCTTAATTAAACGTAGTACGGAGCCTAAAAGGGGGAGGGTTTCGTAGAGTTCTTCTGCTGCATCCCAGTAATCTCTATGATAGGAAACTCGCCCCAAAGAATCGAATTTTACGTGACTACTGCCGCGAATAGGGGGAGCTTCGCTACCTTGAGCAGTCTTTTTCCAGTAAAACAACCAGACTAAAAATGCTTCGTTGGCATGATCGCCTTGCCCCTGTATGCAACTAAGTACTTCAAATTTCGGTTGAGCTATTTGAACAAACATATGTGAGAATATTTTGACAATGCTGTCGATACCTCGAACTTCATTAAAGGGGTCTTTGAAGTATGCATCAGGTGCATAGAGTTCTCGCAAAGTTGGTACCGATTCAGCGGTAATTTGCGTATAAAAGTCGCTCAAATGCTGCAACGGAGTCATACTCAGGCCACATTCTTTACTAAGGCGAAGTAAATTCGATAAGGCAATAAGCGCATCAGTTTTAGTATTCGTGTAAACCGCTTAGGAAAGTGCATTTCGAATCGCCCTTTGGCAAACCCTTTCATAATCTCGTCGGCCGCCTGCTCACTCGAAATAAGCGCTGGCATTTTGAACTCGTTTTGCGCGGTGAGCGGTGTCTCAACAAAGCCCGGATTAATCAAATAGACTGAAATGCCGTAAGGCTTTAAGTCGTTATACAAAACCTCTGCCAAGTTAATCAGGGCGGCTTTGGTTGGCCCATACACGATGGCTTTGGGCAGGCCTCGAAAGCCGGCTACGCTTGAAACTAGCGCAATTGCACCGCTCTTCTGGGCAATTAAATCAGGCAAAAAAGCATCTAAACCGTTGTAGACGCTAGTTAAGTTTGCATCAATAGTTTGCTTGATAAGGGGTAAGTCGAGTGCGTCTGCACGCATCGCTTTATAGGTACCCGCTAGCCAAATGATTAAATCAATTTTCGGCCATTGCTCACGAATCGCTCTGTGCGCAGCTTTTACCTGCTCTGAAACTGTGGCGTCCATTGGCAAAACTAAATGCGTTGATTGAGCATGGGTGTTGCCTGCAACAAGCGCATCGAGCGGTTCTTTTCGGCGTGCCGAGAGGGCAACATTTGCCCCGAGACTCATCAGTTTTTTAGCGAGCGCTTGGCCTATGCCGCTGGATGCGCCTACCAGCCATACATTCTTACCCTGCCACTGATCGATGGATACGTTCAAAAAGATGCCTCTAAATTTCTAGCTCAAATGCTAGCGTTTGGTAAATGACAGAAGCACTTCGCCAAGTTTGAAACCAAACTTGCTCATGACTGCGCGATTGATCATGACTTTCTCGTCGACTAAATACATCCAGTCATCAAAGTCGACGTTATACACTTTGCCATCAACTGGCAACGCTAGTACATAACTCCAGTTCAACGCGTTACCAGATGCAATCCCAATGGCTTCACCGATAACGTCGTCGGCTTTGCCAATGTAGCGGCCTGGCGCGGTTTCGGTAAGCCGCCAGATACGCTTTTGTTTGGTTCCATCAGAATAGGTGAAGTCTTCATCAAGTACGCCTTGGTTGCCGTTCCAAGTACATCGCATCAGGACGGTAAAGCGTTTAATGACCTTGCCAGAGCGATCCTGAAACAAACCCCAAGCGTCAATCGTGCCATTGAAATAGGTTTTCAAATCGAGCGTTGGTTTTTCTTGCGCATAAACCGAAGGTTCGATCGCTGCACAGCCTGATAATGAGAGTGAGCCAGTGGCGGCCACAGCAGTCATAAGCGTAAGAGTTTCGCGTCTATTCATGATTCAACATCTTCCTTTAATGGTGCCAATAACAAAGCGGTACCCGCAATAAGTTTGAGTGCGCAGGGTAAGGCGGCATAGACAAGGCTAAGTGCTAGAACATTCTGCATGCCAGCGTTGCTCGATAGGCCAACGGCATTGGGTTGGTAGCCTAACCATTGCAGCAATGGCAAACCAAGGCCCGCCGCAATGGCTAAGTTAAGTTTGGTCACCAAGCTCCATAAACCAAAGTAGGTAGCTTCTCTTGATTCACCTGTTGTTGGGTCACTATTGTTTGCAATGAGGGTTGCGAGCAGTGCTGGCGGCATCGCCAAATCTGCTCCTAAAGCGAGGCCGGTCACAATACAGATACCAAGAAAGAAATGGTCGTCCCCTTTTTGAATTCCTAACGCGCCAACAAAGGCAATGACTGCAAATAGCATGCCGACAAGCCATGTGTTTTTCAACCCAATTTTTTTTGCTAACCATGCCCAAATCGGCATGCCAACTGCACCTGCGAGAAAATACGACGCAAGGAACATTGGCGCTTTATCGTTGGCTCCCACCACATCGTTGATGAAAAACAAGACAAGTGTTGCTGGGATCGCCGTAGCAATACCGTTGATCGCGAATACGCCGATAAGCCAGCGAAACTTTGTATCAAGTAGCAAGCGCCCAAACTCTGCGAGCGGGGAAAGTCGTGGGCTTTCAATGAGCAACGGTTTTGCCGGCGCGGTGATACGAAACATGGCCATCAACGCAATCGCGCTGAGCACGCACATCGTAGAGAACAGTGCCACGCGTTTGTCCGGGCTAAGCCAAATCGCTGCAAGTAAAACGCCGACTAAGCCGCATGCTTCTCTGGTGGTCGTTACTTTGGCTCGCTGCACATTGGAATTACCCCACTGCGCTCCCCAAGCCTGATAGCTGATTGAAATGACTGAGTACGCGATATACGTGAATACTGAAAACACGCCCAACCAAATTGCTATGTAATCAGTGCCTTTCCATTGACTAGGTGCAAACAGTAAGGCACCAAAGCTGATGATGAGTAGCGGTAAAAAGGCGGCAATCCAAAACCGGTAGCTAAATGATGTTTTTGTCGATGCAGCTGAATGACTACGATCAATCCAAACGCCTAAGAACGGGTCGAGAATTGCATCGAAAAATCGGGTTGCCAGCAGCACCAAACCGACGGTTGCCAAGCTAAGCCCGAACAGTTCGTTGTAAAGTTTTGGCAAAAGTACAAAAAGCGGCAACTCGAGCAGTGCTAAGGGCATGCGCAAGAACCCAAGCGCGACAATGCTCTTGAAGGACGGGTTGAGCCGTTCGACGGACATCAAGCAGGGCGGCGCAAGGTGTACTGCACTACATCGGTATTTTTATACGTGAATGCAGCTTCGCAATAGGCCAAATAAAATTCCCAAGTACGAATAAACGGCGCATCGAATCCCTGAGAGCGCACATCGGATAGCTTTGCCATAAATACTTTGCGCCAGCGCTTCAAAGTTTCGCCGTAATCGAGACCAAACTTATGAATGTTGACGACCTCTAAGCCATGTGCTTTAGCCATTTTTTCGAAAACTGATTGACTGGGCAACATGCCGCCCGGGAAGATATATTGCTGAATAAAATCAGTACTGGTGCGATAGCGCTCAAAGAGCTCATCGGCAATGGTGATAGTTTGAACACAGGCCTTCGCACCTGGTTTTAGGCTTCGGTGCACAGTCTCAAAGTAGGAAGGCCAGAAAGCTTCGCCAACCGCTTCGAACATTTCAATCGATGCGACACCATCGTACTGTTCGGTTTCATCGCGATAATCTTGCAGCACAAAATTACTCTTCCCTAAAGTAGTCGTGGCCGACGACATTAACTCGCCGAGCGAGCTAAGTCGATCTTGAGCATACTTTAGCTGTTCAGTCGAAAGTGTTAGCCCTTTTACATGGGTGCCTTGAAGTGCCGCTTGCTCTGCAAGGCCACCCCAACCGCAACCAATCTCGAGCACATTTTGGTTTTGCTTTGCGTCAATTTCGCTCAATACTCGCTGATACTTTGCTTTCTGTGCAGCTTCAAGTTCCTGATGAAGGTTTCCGTCGAATATAGCGCTTGAGTAAGTCATACTTGGGTCAAGCCAAAGCTGATAAAACGGGTTGCCGATATCGTAGTGAGCGTGAATGTTTTTTCTTGAGTTTTCTTTACTGTTGCGGTTCAGTAAGTGTTTAATACGATAGGTTAAGCGACCAATCCAGGTGCCATAGACGGCCTTTTCCAGAGGCTCTCTATTGGCAATCATGAGTGTAAGTACGTCGATCAACGAATCTGTCGACCAGTCGTCCCGGATATAACTTTCGGCAAAACCGATATCGCCGCTTTTGAGTACCGACGAGAAAAGCGACCAATTATTGAGCTGAATTACAGCTCGTGGAAACATTTGATTGGCGGAACTGGCATCCGCTGCCGGCTCACCGAAGGCACGAATTTCGCCATTTGGTAAGCGCAAGCTGAGTTGGCCAACCTTCATTTTTGAGAGTAGCTTAAAGACCAATCCTGCAGAGCGTGGAATCGCCACATTTCTGGGTTGTTGCGCAAAATCTAGCGTATTCATAATGAGTTTTTAAGGTCTGTAGAAATCAATTGAGAAGGAGGTTCGGGTTTGCTAAAAAAAGGCACTCGTTTTAGCCAAAGTTGCATTGCATGCCAGTGAATTCTTGCCATTACGCCGAATGTAAACAACGGGTACTTTAGTAACGCCCGAGCAATATTTGCGCCTGTTAAAGCATGGAACTCGCCACTCAAACTTGTCAGCAACAATGGGCCAACATCGTCGGAATGGTCAACCCTTGCCACGGTATGCGAGTCGGTGTTGAGAAATCGAAATTTATAATGGCCTTCTACCGCACAAAATGGTGAGACGTGGAACACTTTACTGGCTTGCTGAGTTTGGCCAAATTTAGGGTCATCCGACAGCAAATAAATATGCCGCTCACCAAAGGTATTGTTTACTTCGGCAATGATGGCAATGAGGCTACCGTCGCTTCGATGACAAAACCAAAAACTCACTGGCTTAAAGGTATAGCCCAACACCCGGCTGAATGCATGCAGCCATACCTTGGTCGGTAAATCTAAGTTTTGTGACTTCAGTAGATCATTAACCCATAACCAACTTGATGATGTGCCAGAACCGTGGTCTTTTTCGAAAAATGACAAGGCGGCATTTTTATTTATACCAAACCAAGCCGATTGCGGCTTTTTCTGTAACGTAGCAACGGCATGAATTGGTATACGTAAAAAGAAGGCCGGGTACACAAATGCATGCGCTCTAGGCCGCAAGCGAGCATGGCGCACTTGCCCAAATACCAACTGGCATTGGTCGTCTACGCTAATGCTTTGAGTAGTCAAAATTTAATAGGCTTCATTTAAGCCGCCTTAGCTTCAAACTGAGGAGCATCGGCGATTTTGAGTAGCAGCGCTTGGGCCGCAAGTTTGCCAGATCGAAAGCCGTCTTCGTGAAAACCGTAACCTGTCCATGCGCCCGCATACCAAGTGTTTTTAGTGCCTTGAATTTTTACAAGATCAGCCTGCGCATGGG
>JAYWIG010000332.1:0-26176 GCA_043789035.1 Betaproteobacteria bacterium | reverse complement strand
CCTTGGATGCTTTTTACATTGAATTGCATCAAACCAAAGGCCTGAATAAGCATCTCGACTCGGCACTGATTAAGTTACATGCCATGCTCGCGTCTGGCGAAGCATTAGAGCCCTTCGCTAGGCGAATCGTTGAACAAATCGCGCTGGTTTTTCAAAGCCATTTGTTGCTAAAGACAATGCCCTCCTATGTTGCTGACGCCTACTGCAAGAGTCATTTGGCTGGGCAGGATGGGGTAATGTTTGGCACATTGCGGCAACCGGTCAAAAAAACCTGCCTGATCGAAAGAGCTTTTGCAGCATAGTCGTGCGCAGCATGATGTCGCTATAGTTGGCGCAGGGTTGGCAGGCCTAGCGACAGCGCTAGCACTGTACAAGCGCGACTCGACGCTACGCATTGCGATAGTTAGCCCAGAGTTTAGCGCACAGGATAAGGCACTTGGGTTTGGGAGTAACCAGCCCGCGATAGCCAGCCATCCACATTTCTCGAAAGACCATAACCTACTTTCACAATGGACGAGTTTTTGCCTGCCCGAAAACGACCGTGTTCTCAATGCAGCATTTGAGTGCAAACCCGCAATTGCGCCGGCCCGAGGCCGTTGGGTGCTCGCACAAACATCAGCCGATGCAACTGATCTAAAAGCTCGCATAGAGGTTTTCAACGCCAAGGTCGATGGTAAGTTTCAGGCGTTTTGGCAAGCGAACACGGGCGCTTTTGGCGCAGTTTGGTTGCCGAGCGCTTGGGCGGTTGCCCCTTTGCAGCTTCAGGGTTTATGGGTGCAGCAGTTGCAAGAATTTGGCTGCGTGTTTCTTAACGGTTATGCAATACAGGCAAGTTGGAACCAAGGCGTAACGGTTCATTACAAAACTGAATCTGGCGAGACCAGTTTTAGTGCAAATAAGCTCGTTATTTGTAGCCCCGCAAGTTTGCATGCGCTAATACGCAGCGCCAGCCGCATAGTGCCGATTGCAGAATGCTTACCTCTAGTTCGATGGCCTGGGCAATCGCAACTCGAGCTATCCCCCGAACGTAGTGCCCTATTTGGTTCTACCACGGTTCAAGAGAAGAGCTACGCGATAGCGTTGGGCAACAATGACTGGTTAGTGCGTGACGAGCTCGAAATTGCTGCAAAGCCATTTCGTGGCGAACGTTGGCATTCGCCGGATCGGCTACCCTTTCTAGGTCTCATGTTCGATGGCGATGCAATTGCAGCTAATGCGATGGGTTTGGTTAAAAACGATGTTTTGCCGCTACCAAAACTCGAAAATGTATACCTAAACACTGCCCACGGCACTCGGGGCTTACTAAGCGGAATTGCTGGTGCCTCAGTAGTGGCCGATATGTTGTCAGGAATAAACACTCCGATGCCGCAGGCTTTGTCCAACGCATTAAATCCCAATAGATATGTGCGTCGGGCACTTCGAGAGCACTTTGCCAACTTACAATCAAACCACGATAATCAATAAATATTTTCTACTTCATGACAACCATATCAAAATCGATTACCAAAGCCGCAGTAAAGCCAACAGCAAAACCTACTAAGCCGAAGAATAAATACGATTGCAACCAGTGCCCCGGCTACTGCTGTAGCTATGATCGAATTGAAGTTAAAGACGGCGACTTGAAGCGCTTAGCCAAGCACTTCGATTTAACTGTCGAAGATGCTGAGAAAAAATTCACCAGAGTATACAAAGCGGAAGAAGGCCCGGAAAGAATTTTGAAACATCAGAAGGATGAAATCTACGGCACGATTTGCCGCTTCTTTCATTTGGAAGAACGCCGTTGCACCATTTACACTGCAAGGCCAGCGGTTTGCCGCGAGTACCCGAACGGCAACAAATGTGGTTACTACGATTTCATCAAGTTCGAGCGTAAACACCAAGGCGACCAAACTTTTATTCCGTCAGCCTGATCAGGTAAAACAAAGCCGAATTAGGTCTTGTTTTGGCGCCACAACACCACAGTGGCGCATATCCATTGGCCCGCAAAAAGCGCAGTTCCTATCGAGTGCCACAACTTCAAATTTTGTCGCGCTGATATCTGTGGCGCAACGATGAAGTAGACACACAATGAAAACGCTAGCCCTACTAGGAGAAGGCTGTTTTCTCCGAGTTTAAATAGCTTATTTGATTTTCGGGCTTGCGCGAAAGCAATGAAAATCAGTACTCCAGCGCAAGCCCAGCTGACATAGGCTTGGTACTGGAACACTAAGGCTGCTATTTGCCCTGCCATTTGCTTGGATTGCATACGCGCAAAAAGCAGGGGCACAACCACAAACCCGATAGTCGACAACGAGCCCCACCAGAGAGCTGCGCTAAGCAGGCCTATCGTGCGAATCACTTTTCGACGAAAGCGCGTTCGATTACATAATCACCTGGCGTACCTTGGCTTGGCGATGCCTTAAAGCCTCTAGCATCCAGCAACTTGCAAGTGTCAGCCAACATACTGGGGCTACCGCAGAGCATGGCTCTATCGGTTGCTGGGTTGATTGGCGGCAAACCAATATCGGTAAACATCTTGCCGCTTTCTACTAAATCGGTTAAACGGCCTTGGTTTTTATAAGCTTCACGGGTAACAGTTGGGTAGTAAATTAAACGACCTTTAACCATTTCCCCGAAAAATTCGTTGTTTGGTAGCTCTTCAGAAATGTATTCTTGGTAGGCGAGTTCACTCACCAAACGAACACCATGGATGAGAACTACTTTTTCAAACTTTTCGTAAGTTTCTGGGTCTTTAATGATGCTCATGAATGGCGCTAAGCCAGTGCCCGTGCCAAACAAATAAAGGTTCTTGCCCGGTAGTAAATCGTCGATTACCAATGTGCCAACCGGCTTTTTGCCAACCAGAATTTCATCGCCTACTTTCAAGTGTTGTAAACGAGAAGTTAGGGGGCCGTTTTGTACTTTAATGCTGAGGAACTCAAGTTGCTCTTCATAATTGGCGCTGGCAATACTGTAAGCGCGAAGCAGCGGCTTACCATCGACGGGCAAGCCAATCATCACAAAATGCCCATTGTGAAAGCGTAGTGATGGGTCACGGGTGGTTGAGAATGAAAACAGGGTTTCATTCCAGTGATGTACCTTCGTAACCTTTTCTGTAAAAAAAGCGGCCATTGTATGTAGAGCAGTCTATTTGTTGATGTGGGAACAAAGCTTAGCTTGCGCCCTTGGGTTTTTGCAAGCCTATACAGGTATTGCTATTTGCATATCTATCAAAAAGTCAGGCAGATTTAAGTTGCAAACTCTTGTATTCTAAGAACTCTTCCATCCCGTACAGACCGTTCTCACGGCCTACTCCCGATTGTTTGTAACCTCCAAATGGTGCTTGCGGGTTCCACTGACCACCATTAATGTTGATTTGCCCAGTACGAATCTTTTTAGCCACTGCAATCGCATGCTCATCGGTACCAGCAAAAACAGCGCCGCCTAAGCCATAAGGCGAATCGTTCGCAATCGCGATGGCTTCTGCCTCGGAGTCGAATGGAATTACAGTTAAGACCGGGCCAAAAATCTCTTCTTGCGCAACTGTATCTTTGCTAGTTTTAGCCGCCAGCACCGTTGGCTGCACAAAGAAACCTGTGCTTAAGTTTTCTGGCGCACCTGCACCACCCGTTACCAAGGTTGCACCCTCGGCTTGACCTTTTTCAATGTAGTTTCGAACCCGCGAGCGCTGAATTTCAGACACTAGAGGGCCGAGCTTGGCACCCTCACCCATCGCCGGGCCTAGGGTATAGGTTTGAGCGAACTCTTTGGCATAGCCAAGTGCTTCGTCGAGCTTGGCCCGTGGCACCAACATTCGGGTGGTTGCCGAGCAAGTTTGGCCTGAATTTAAAAAGCAATTGGCAACAGTGCCTCTAACCGAGCTCCTCAAATCGGCATCATCAAGAATCACAGCGGCCGATTTACCACCTAACTCTAAGGCAACTTTTTTCACCGTTTTTGCGGCTAATTCGGCAACCCGCTTACCTGCTCCAGTAGAGCCAGTGAAGGACACCATATCAACCTCGGGATGGCTGGCTAATACTTCACCCACGACTGGGCCATACCCAGTAACCAAGTTAAACACCCCGGCCGGTACACCCGCTTCGTGAATAACTTCCGCCAAAATAAATGCGTTGATAGGCGCAACTTCGGAGGGTTTCAATACTACGGTGCAACCAGCGGCCAATGCCGCAGCCACTTTCAGCGTAATTTGATTTAGCGGGAAGTTCCAAGGCGTGATTGCAGATACAACGCCGATGGCCTCTCGAACAATTAAAGAATTTCCGAGTTTAGTTTCGAACTCAAATTCCTTAGCAATTTTGGCGTAGTTTCCCCAATTCCAGACAGGCCCGGCAACTTGTACCATGCCTGCCATTTTCACCGGCATGCCAACTTCACTTGCAATCGCGTTCGATAAATCTACGCTTCGAGCTTTTAACCCAGCAGCGATTTTTTCGAGATACTCACCGCGCTGCGCCCCAGTCAACGAGCTCCATTGATCATAGGCGGCACGCGCTGCAAGAACTGCGTCTGTTGCATCTTCCGGTGTACCTTCCGGAATTTGCGCGTAAATGCCCTCGGTACTCGGGTCAACAACGTCAATAGTGCCTTTGCCGTGAGGGGTAACCCAATGGCCGTTAATGTAGAGTTTGTTGCGAATAATCGTATTGCTCATCTTTGTCTTTCAAAATTTTGCTACTTGTTTGTTACTTATTGAGCAATCAACCTAATTGTTTACGGGCATTGCGGAAAATGCGCATCCACGGGGAATCCTCGCCCCAGTTTGTGTCGCGCCAAGACATCTGAATCGACCTAAAAACTCGCTCAGGATGGGGCATAGAAATCGTGGCTCGTCCATCTTGGGTAGTAAATGCAGTCCAACCATGTGGGCTACCGTTGCCGTTAATTGGGTATTCGTTTTCTAGAAATTTCATTGCGACTAAGGGTGTCGCTAGTTTCGCTTGGCCTTCAGAGGAAAATTTCGCTTGGCCTTCACCGTGTGCAATGACGATTGGCATTTTGCTACCCGCCATTCCGGCGAAAAACAACGACGGGCTTGGCAGCACTTCAACCATCGTCAACCTAGCCTCGTATTGTTCGGAGGCATTTCGTACAAATTGCGGCCAGTGTTCAGCACCGGGAATGATGGCTTTCAGTTGCGACATCATTTGGCAGCCGTTACAAACACCTAAACTCAAGGTATCGCTGCGTTGGAAGAATTCTGCAAAATTTTCCGCGAGCTTGGCATTGAACAACACACTTTTTGCCCAACCTGTACCGGCACCCAACACATCGCCATAGGAAAAACCACCACAAGCTACGAGAGCATTAAAGTCGGCCAAGCGATGGCGACCTTCGAATAAATCGGTCATGTGCACATCATAGGCTTCGAAACCCGCTCTATCGAAAGCCGCAGCCATTTCAATTTGGCCATTCACACCCTGCTCTCGCAAAATCGCGACCTTTGGCTTTGCGCCTTTGCTAATGAAAGGAGCTGCGATATCTTCGCTTGGGTTGTAGGTAAGTTCTGAGAACAAGCCTCTGTCGTCTGTTTTTTGAATGCGTTCGAACTCGGCTCGAACATTTTTCGGCTCATCTCGCATTGAAGCGATTCGATAACTGACTTCACTCCAGGTCGATTGCAACTCTGCTCTAGTAGCGCTGAACACAACCTTGGCGTCACGATAAACATCGATCGTACCTTTGTTGTTTGCCATGCCGATTACAAAACTGCATTTGCTTAAACCTGCTTGACGTAATTTACCCAGTACTTCATTACGCATGTTGGCAGGTACTTGAATCACCGCACCTAGTTCTTCATTGAACAAGGCTTTGACGGTAATTTCGTTACGCTGAACAGCGACTTGCTCTGGACGAATTTTGAAATCGCCCCAATCGGCGGAATAAGGGTCTATCGTCAGTAAGTCTATGTTGAGCGACACACCGCAACGCCCAGCAAAAGCCATCTCGGCCACCGTCGCTAACAAACCGCCATCGGATTTATCGTGATAGGCCAAGATCAAGTTTTCTTCGTTGAGCTTGGCAATCGTGTTAACAAACGCCACGAGCAAAGCAGGCTCATCAAGATCAGGCACTTCATTACCAACTTGATTGGTAACTTGGGCAAAAATAGAGCCACCCAAGCGTTGCTTGCCTGCACTTAGATCAATCAGAATTAAGCTGCTATCGATATCAGTCCGCAATTGCGGAGTTAATACCTTGCGAGCGTCTGAGACGGGTGCAAATGCAGTAGCAATCAACGACACGGGTGAAAATACTTCATGATTCCCCTGATCGTTTTTCCATGCAGTTCGCATTGATAACGAGTCTTTGCCCACGGGAATTGCCACACCTAACGCGATACAAATATCGCTAGCGGCTTTAACGGCATCAAAAAGTGCTGCATCTTCATGCTTCACTCCGCATGCGGCCATCCAGTTAGCCGAAAGCTTAATATCGCGAATGTTGCTGATGCTTGCAGCGGCAATATTGGTAATTGATTCGCCAATAGCAACTCTAGATGCAGCAGCTGAGTTAATTACAGCCAGTGGCGTACGCTCGCCCATGGCCATCGCTTCACCCCGGTAACCTTGAAAATCCATCAGGCCGACGGCTACGTCGCTCACCGGTACTTGCCAAGGCCCTACCATTTGGTCGCGAGAACACAAGCCACCAACGGTTCTGTCGCCAATGGTGATGAGGAAGTTTTTACTTGCAACGGTTGGGTGCTTCAATACCTTCTTGACTAAATCGCCGATGTCATACCCAGCAGCATCGATGGCTTTGAATTGGCGCTGCGATCTTGCATCATCGCGCTGCATTTTCGGTGGCTTACCAAGCAGCACCGACATCGGCATATCGACCGGTAAAGCAGTTTCATTTGACGAGGTATTTTTAACGATTAACTGCCCGGTATCTGTAACTTCCCCAACCACGGCATAAATACACCGCTCCCGTTTGCAGTAATAATCGAACAGGCTAAGGCTGCCCGGTGCAATCGCGAGCACATAGCGCTCTTGCGATTCATTGCACCAAATCTCAGCGGCTGACATACCTAGCTCTTCAAGCGGAATTTTTGCTAAGTCGAAGACTGCTGAGCGCCCCGCACCATCAACAATCTCAGGAAATGCATTTGATAAGCCGCCGGCACCAACGTCATGAATCGACAAAATCGGATTGTCAGCGCCTTTAGCCCAACAACGATCAAGAACCTCTTGTGCTCGACGTTGCATTTCTGGGTTTCCGCGCTGCACAGATGCAAAATCAAGAGCCTCTGAATTTGTGCCGGAGCTCATACTTGATGCAGCACCGCCACCTACACCAATTCGCATGCCTGGGCCACCAAGTGCGATCAATAAGCTGCCAACGGGAAGCGGATTTTTAAATGTGTGCTGAGCGTCGAGGTTGCCCACGCCACCCGCCACCATGATGGGTTTGTGATAACCACGAATATGGTTTGCACCGCTGATTTCATCAATTTGTTGCTCATAGCTTCGAAAGTAACCAGCGAGGTTTGGCCGACCAAACTCGTTATTAAATGCCGCCCCTCCAATCGGGGCCTCCAACATAATCTGCAAAGGTGATGCGATGCGTTCCGGGCCAAGTCTGCCACTAACTTCCCAGTCTTGCTCGAAGCCGGGAATGTGCAGATGGGAAACACTAAAACCGGTTAAACCAAATTTGGGCTTTGCGCCGCGCCCAGTAGCACCTTCATCGCGAATTTCGCCACCTGCACCCGTCGCAGCACCCGGCCAAGGCGAGATAGCCGTCGGATGATTATGCGTTTCGACTTTCAGCAAACTATGCGTCAGCATCGGTTCGGCGGCATAACGGCCAGTATCCTCATCTTGTTTTGCGAAGAAACGTTGCGATTGCACGCCAGTGAGCACTGCAGCGTTGTCTGCATAGGCTACTTCGGTGCCTTCCGGGTTCGCCTTGTGCGTCGCTCGAATCATGCCAAACAGGCTGTCGTCTTGTGCAGCACCATCGACTATCCAATCGCCATTAAAAATCTTATGCCTGCAATGCTCGGAATTCGCCTGAGCGAACATCATAAGCTCAACATCACTCGGGTCGCGTTTCTCTTTTTCAAACGCTGCCACGAGGTAATCGATCTCATCGGCTGACAAGGCCAAACCGAGTTCAGTGTTTGCGACAACCAAAGCGTTGCGCCCTTGGCTCATCACTGGAATGCGTTGCGTTGGCTTGCCTTGAGTTGCCGCAAAGAGCGCTGCGCCAGTTGGTAAGCTTGCATGGGTTGATTCTGTCATGCGATCATGCAGCAATGCTCTGAATACACTGTCAAAGCCTTCTTTGCGATTACTTGCAAACGCCACACCACGTTCGATACGCGTAATGCCCTTAAACCCGCAGTTTTTTACGATATCAAGCGCCTTGCTAGCCCAAGGCGATACGGTACCAACACGCGGCGTGACAAACAATTGCTGGTCTTTTACAAGGGGAGGTTTAGTGCCAACCTCGGAGCCCGGTTCCTGTAATAAAGCGCAAAGACGTTTCGTTTCGTCGCCCCCTAGGGCATGTTCTGATTCGATCAGATAAAAATGATCTGCCGACAGGCTTGTGTTTGATTTTCCACCAAACAGGCTAGCTAGTCCGGCGGCAGCGCCGCTGTTAGCGAGCGCTTTTGCGCCCAGTTGTTCAAGAATGCGGGATGCGCGGAAAGCCGAGATGGCGTTTCCGCCAAACAAATGGGTATGAAACATGGCAAAGAAGGAGCCTAGAAAGCAGCGAAGCTACCATTATAAATCGCAGCAAGAACTGCCTCTTAGTGCCCCTATTCACGTCACGCCGAACCCGCCACCACCCGGTGTTTCGATAACAAACACATCGCCGGGCTGTAAATCGGCTTTGTCAGCATGGCTTAAATCAAGTCGCGAGCCATCCGTTCGAAGTACATAGTTCAAGCCCTTATTCCCTGCACCACCACCCTGAGCGCCAAAGGCGGGATGAATCCTACCGTTAGAAAGAATCGAAGCGGTCATGGCTTCTAAAAACTTAATTTTACGAACGCCTCCATTGCCGCCTTGCCAGCGACCAGCGCCACCAGACCCTTGCTTAATCGCATAACTCATCAGTCGCACAGGAAAGCGTAGCTCTAAAATTTCAGGGTCTGTTAAGCGACTGTTAGTCATATGGGTTTGCACGACTGACGCACCGTCAAACCCCTCCCCAGCGCCCGATCCGCCAGATATCGTTTCATAGTATTGGTAGCGAGAATTACCAAATGTAAAGTTATTCACGGTTGGCTGTGAAGAGCCCATATTACCGAGTGCGCCATATAAACAATTGGTGATGCAGGTTGATGTTTCAACATTACCAGCCACCACCGCAGCCGGATACACCGGGTTCAACATGCAGCCTTCAGGCACGATGATTTTGAGCGGCTTTAAGCAGCCAGCATTCATCGGAATCTCATCATCCACCAACGTTCTAAAAACATAGAGCACCGCTGCGAACGTCACCGCGCGTGGAGCATTGAAATTATTAGGTTGCTGCGCCGATGTTCCGGTGAAATCGATTTCCGCACTGCGCTCTTTGGCATTCACTCGAATAGCGACTTTGATGCAAGACCCATTATCGATAGGCACTTCGAATTGCCCATCTTTTAGTGCGCCAATAACACGCCGCACAGATTCCTCGGCGTTGTCTTGCACATGGCGCATATAGGCTTGAACGGTTTGCAGCCCAAAGTGTTGCACCATCTTCAGAAGCTCTTCTCGCCCTTTCTCATTGGCGGCAACTTGAGCGCGTAAATCGGCTAAGTTTTGCTCGGTATTGCGAGTTGGATAAGGTGCAGATTCAAGCGCATGCCTGAACTGCGCTTCGCGCATTTCACCGCCTTCAATGAGTTTGAAGTTTGTCAGCAATACGCCTTCCTCATCGATTGTTTTGCTATCTGGAGGCATAGAACCAGGCGTTGTTCCACCGATGTCGGCATGATGTCCACGAGAGCCGACATAGAACAATATTTTCGAGCCAGAATCATCAAATACCGGGGTGACCACCGTAACATCGGGCAAATGAGTTCCACCGGCGTAAGGGTCGTTCAACACATAGACATCGCCGGGGCGAATCGAGCCTTTGTTGGCCTCAATCACCGCCGTAATGCTGGCGCCCATCGACCCTAGATGCACTGGCATATGTGGTGCATTGGCCACCAATTGGCCGTCATCGTCAAACACTGCGCACGAAAAGTCGAGGCGCTCTTTAATGTTCACCGAATGAGCCGTATTCTGTAATCGATAGCCCATTTGTTCCGCAATCGACATAAAGAGATTGTTGAAAATCTCCAGCAAAACCGGGTCAGCCGTGGTGCCAGCCGCAACAGCTTTTGGCCTTGCAAAAACCCGTTTGAGCACCAAGTCACCAACGTCAGTAATCACCGCTTGCCAGCCAACTTCAACGGCTGTTGTCGCATTCGCTTCGGCAATAATTGCAGGCCCTACAATAGTGGTATCGGCACTTAAATTGGCACGATCGTAAACAGGCGTATCACACCACTCGCCTTGCATATACACTCGAACAGATGCTTTAGCACTAGCTACCGTTTTTGAACTAGGTACAAAACTCTCGCTTGATGGCGCGTTCATCGCTACAGCGGTCGCTTCGACAACAGCCGACTCAATCACCAACGGGCGTGACGCCATCAGAAATGCAAAACGTTGTTTGTAAAGCACCTCGAACTTCGACTTGAGTTGCTCAGTGGTTGATGTGCTTTCCAGCGTGACGGATAAAGACGTATCCGTTCCCTGATAACGCAGCAGTAGCCGTGCCACGGTTTGCAAGCCTTCGATTGTTTCACCTTGCGCAATAAGATCAGCCCTTGCCAATTCACCAAGCTGTAACGCGGTTTGCCGCGCCGTTGCCAAGCCTTGCGAATCGAGCGACACTTCAACAGATTTTTCTTTCATTGCAGTTTGTACCGCAAGCCCCATCCCGTAGGCCGACAATACGCCAGCCAAAGGGTGAGCCAAAACACTTTGCATGGCCAAAGCATCAGCCACCAAACAAGCGTGCTGACCACCTGCGCCACCAAAGGTCGTCAAGGTGTACTCGGTGACGTCATAGCCACGCTGCACCGATATCTTCTTAATGGCATTGGCCATATTCGCAACTGCAATATCGATAAAACCTTGCGCCAAAGCCTCGGGGGCAATAGTGTTTCCTGAAGTCTTAGAAATCTCTGCGGATAAGTCATCGAATTTCGACTTCACAACGTCCGCATCCAAAGGCTGATCGGCATTCGGGCCGAAAACCGACGGGAAAAACGCTGGTTGAATTTTGCCAAGCATCACGTTTGCATCGGTCACTGTGAGTGGGCCACCGCGACGATAGCAGGCAGGGCCAGGGTTAGCCCCTGCAGAATCTGGCCCCACTCGCAATCGAGCGCCATCAAAGTGCAGTATCGAACCGCCGCCCGCTGCTACAGTATGAATACTCATTATAGGCGCACGAACCCGGACACCCGCGACTAAGGTGTCAAAAGCGCGCTCGAACTCACCGTCGAAATGGGACACATCGGTTGATGTGCCGCCCATATCAAAACCAATGACTTTATGAAATCCAGCAGCTTCAGACACCCTTGCCATACCAACAATGCCACCAGCAGGGCCAGAGAGAATGGCATCTTTACCTTGAAATACAGTGGCATTGGTTAAGCCACCATTGGACTGCATAAACTGCAATCGAACCTCAGGCATTTGCGCAGCAACTTGATTTACGTACCGGCGCAACACTGGCGATAAATAAGCATCTACCACGGTGGTATCACCGCGTGCCACATACTTCACAAGGGGGGATGAGATATGCGAAACCGATATCTGAGTAAATCCAACTCTACGAGCTATCGTCTGCAATACTTTTTCATGAATAGGGTTTAAGTAAGCGTGCATGAGCACGATAGCCACAGACCTTACTCCAGTGGCAAAAGCCGCTTGCATATCAACAGCTGCCTTAGCCTCTTCTATAGCAATAAGCACTTTACCTTGCGCATCTAAACGTTCTTCGATTTCAACGACGTTTTTGTAAAGTAATTCTGGTAAAACTATTCGTCGCTCAAACAGCTTAGGACGATTTTGATACGCAATGCGCAGTGCATCGGCAAAGCCTTTTGTAACAACTAAAAGTACAGGTTCACCCTTTCGTTCCAGCAAGGCGTTTGTAGCAACCGTTGTGCCCATTTTCACAACTTCCACCATTGCCGCATCAATCGACTGATCTGGAGAAAGCCCCATTAACCGGCGAATACCTTCTACTGCAGCATCGGAATATTGTTCTGGGTTTTCACTTAGCAACTTAGACGTTAATAACTGGCCATCTGGGCGCCTGGCGACGATATCGGTAAAAGTACCTCCCCTATCAATCCAAAACTGCCATTTAGTGTCGATAGTCGTTGGGTTCAAGTGTGTAGTGTTCATAGAGTTCATTTTTGTAATGTATTCCAACAACGCGCCATTACATCGTTATAGTCGATTAGCTTGCATTCGTAGCGGCAATCATTGAAGGCTTTTTGTATCGCGATCCGATAGACACCGAGATTCGTACACTCCAATAATAGTGTTCGCGGTGGCAGGCCAAACCTCTCGATGCATAGCCGTGCCAAGGCTATCGCCGATCCAACGACTTCAGTTTCGGCAACTTTCAAATTTAGTTCGGTTTGATTTTTTCGAATCACACTAAAGAGATGACCAACTTTTGGAATTCCGCCAACAACAATCTTTTCAAGGCCAAGGCAAGCCTTTTTAAACCAAGCTGCATGGCTTAATAATTCACCATCGAAACTCAGCACTGCTATCGGTTCAGCCAAATCTGCAGTGAGCATGGTAAGTGATGAGCTTACGAAGGGCACTTCGATTTGGCTTTGTAGGTCATTCTGATGTTCAAACAAAAACCCACAGGAAGTTCCGACGGCAATAGCACCTTGCCCAATTTGAACTTTAGCCTTTTGCACAAAGTTCGTCACTAGCCCTTTGGCTCCGTCATAAATAACTCGATCAACATCAGCATCTTCAACCAGTGATACGCGGACAGCGAACGGGTGGGTTTGTGGGTTTGCCGAATCACCTATAGGTCGCGGAAAACTACTTTCCAAACGAAGAATCGAGAAAAAAGGTGTTTTCATCGAGGATATTTCGCTGTGCCTAAAGCGATGCAGCGGCTCTGGCCGCTTGGTCATAAACGCCTGATAAAGAACGCAAAGCCTGAGCCATTTCGGCAAGCGCATGACCATCTTTACTTTGTACCTGAATGCTAGGCATTAGGCAGGCATTTCTAACATCGCGGTATTTCAATACCCATTCATGTCCAACTTCACTGGTTGCATAAAGCACTTCTTTACCGGCCTTGCTAGTTTCGATCAAACCAAGGGCAACTAGTTTTCTAAGTGAGTAGGCGACGATATGAGCATCCTCATAGTTCAAGGTAAAGCAAATGTCAGCGAGTCGTTTCCCCCTGCCCCTATGGTGTACGTGATGTAGCAGCAATACGTCGGTGGCAGCAAGGTCGGACAACCCAGCAGCGGCCATGCATCGAACTACCCAACGGTTAAACGCGTTATTCACCACGATAAGCCCAAATTCGAATTCAGAAAGCTCGGGCCAAGCGCCTTGTGCTAAATGTTTTGAAGACATGATTGGCTCGGTTCCCTGAGATTCGGGGGCAGCATGTACCGCTTTTAGCTTTTCGACTTTTTTTGAGCTCATTTTCAAAATGGTAATTTATATACAATTTGTTGACAATTTATATTTATGAACCGTAAACTTTCAAAAAAATCGGAATTTAAATCGGAATTCGAAAAGTAGCGTTTTGCAATTTGGCGAGCGACATTTCGATTACGATAGAGCACCGGGTAGCCTAATCGCTCAACATATCACTTGTAAAACCTTCGTTACTTAGAGTCTAAACAAAAAGGGTTCCAACTATGAAATCATTGATTCGCACATTCCAACATGCTGGGCGGCGCGCATTTGCGCTCGGCGTAACCGCTACTGCCGTTGCGTTGGCAACCACGGCCGCTCCTACGATTGCACAAGCACAAGTTAAGCTCGATCTAGCAGCCGCTTATGCGCCAGCCAACTTCCATACCGAGAACTTAGTCATTTTCGCCAACGAAGTTGATAAAGCAACCGCAGGCAAGGTAAAAATCACCGTGCATGCAAATGCCTCGCTTTTCAAAGCGACTGAAATCAAAAATGCCGTACGTGGTAATCAAGCCGCCATGGGAGAAATTTTAATTTCAAACTTTGAGAATGAATGGGCCATGTGGGGCATCGACGTTATCCCGTTTTTGGCCGATAGCTACGACGAAGCGCAAAAGCTTTATAAAATCACTAAGCCGATGATGGAAAAGAAATTGGCCGAACAAGGCATGATGCTTTTGTTCACGGTGCCTTGGCCTCCACAAGGCATTTACTCTAAAAAAGCTATTAACTCATCGGCTGATTTAAAGGGCGTTAAATGGCGAGCTTATAACGTTGGTACAGCTGAAATTGCGAAAATTGTTGGTGCTCAGGCCGTCACAATTCAAGCCGCTGAATTAAGCCAAGCGTTAGCTACTGGCGCAGTCGAGTCATACATGTCTTCTGGTTCAACCGGCTATGACACCAAAACCTATGAGCACTTAAAATTTTGGTACGACACCCAAGCGTGGTTACCAAAAAATGCGGTAATTATGAATAAAGAAGCCTTTGGCAAACTCGATAAAGCCTCGCAAGATGCTTTAACAAAAGCCTCACTTGAAGCAGAAAACCGCGGATGGAAAACGTCGATGGAAAAAAATGGTTGGTATCTGGCCGAGCTTAAAAAACAAGGCATGAATATTCTTCCTCCGTCAGCACAATTGAAAACCGATATGAAAAAGGTTGGTGATCAGCTATTACAGCAATGGTTAGCTAAAGCCGGGCCAGAAGGTAAGCAGGCAGTTGACGCGTTTCTAAAGCCATAATCGACTTACTGACCAAGAAATCTACGTGCGAAAATTTCTAGACCGCTTGTTTGATGCCACAGGAGTCATTGCCGCGATGTTCGTATTCACGATATTTGCGGTAATGATTATCACTTCCACCATGCGAATGATGGGGCTAAATACAGGTGGTTCAGAGGACGTGGTTTCTTGGCTTACCGCAGCTGCGGCGTTTTTCGGTATGGGCCATGCATTTAAGCATGGCGATTTTGTTCGCGTTGAGCTACTTATCTCAAAAATGGCACCTGCGCGACGCCGTTTTTTCGAATTAGTGACATTGAGTATGGGCAGTTTGTTTACCGGGTATGTGGCCTATTCAGTGTGCAGCTATGTGTGGGAGATCTTCAGATTTAATGATCTGTCCCAAGGTTTAATTGTGGTGCCGATGTGGATACCGCAACTTAGCATTGTGCTGGGCGCCATACTGCTATTCGTAGCCTTTATAGACGAGTTGTTTCGAGTGATTGCTGGAAGTAAACCGAGCTATGTTTTGGCCGTCGAAGAACGGCATGCTCGCGGCGATTTTAGTGAAGACGTTTGAATAGATGATTACTGGTTTAAACGTCGTTGAGATTGGCAGCATACTTCTGGTACTTATGGTTGCCTTGCTTGCAGGTGGGCTTTGGATCGCAGTTACACTGGCCTTCATCGGTTTTATTGCGATGGTTCTGTTTACCGGCGCTTCGATGCCCGTTATCGGTAAAAATTTATTCTCTGCGCTTTGGGAATCAAACGCATCTTGGGAACTTGCCGCCCTACCCTTGTTTATTTGGATGGGCGAAATTCTTTTCCGCACTCGCCTTTCTGAAGAAATGTTCGAAGGTTTAGCGCCTTGGTTAAATCGGGTGCCGGGCCGCTTAATGCACACGACGATTTTGGGTTGCGGCATTTTTGGTTCAGTCTCCGGCTCTTCTGCGGCTACCTGTGCGACCATCGCCAAAGTAGCGCTCCCTGAGTTAAAGCGCCGGGGCTATGACGAGCAACTTGTGCTTGGCAGCTTAGCTACCGCGGGAACTCTAGGCATTCTTATTCCACCGTCAATCACGATGGTGGTTTATGCAGTGGCAGCTGACGCCTCGATCATTCGAATATTTCTAGCGGGATTTATTCCTAGCTTTATATTGATGGCTCTTTTTTCTGGCTATATCGCTTGGTGGTCGATTCGCAATCCTGACAAAGTTCCTGCTGCCGATGCACCGATGAGTTTTAAGCAAAAGCTTAAAGCATCCGGCAGTCTCATACCCTGCACAGTGTTGATTGTCTTCATCGTCTGGGTACTAGTTGCCGGCTTAGCTACCGCGACCGAATGCGCAGCTTATGGAGTACTGGGGTCGTTGGCTATCGCCGCTTGGGGGAAATCCCTCAATTGGCAGAACTTCAAAGATAGTTTAATGGGCGCAACCCGCGTTTCCTGCATGATCATGTTTATCTTAGCGGGTGCAGCATTTCTCACTAAAGCCATGGCACTGACAGGCATACCCCGCGAGCTGGCAGAGTGGGTAAATGCTCAGGGTTTCAGCCCTTTAGCGCTCATCGCCGTATTGTCTTTAATCTATCTTATTCTCGGCACTGCGCTTGATGGCATTTCAATGATTGTGCTTACCGCAGCAGTCGTTTTGCCGATGATTCAAAAAGCAGGCTTCGATCTAATCTGGTTCGGTATTTTTGTCATTCTGTTGGTTGAAATTGCAGAGGTGACGCCACCCGTTGGTTTTAACTTATTCGTACTTCAAAACATGACGGGAAAGGATTCCAACGTCATTGCCAAAGCAGCTTTACCGTTTTTTGGTTGTTTGCTGATTTGTATTGCGATTATTTCGATTTTCCCGCAAACCGTCACCATACTTCCAGATCTGGTAATGGGCAAGCAGAAGTAGCGTCGCTACACAACCTTGCCTGCACTCAATCGAATCTGCTGATCACAACGCTTGGCCAGTTGCTCATCATGGGTGACTAAAACCAAGGTTGTTTTATTCTTTGCATTAAGCTCAAACAGCAACTCGATGATACGCTCGCCAGTTGCTGCGTCTAAACTACCCGTTGGCTCATCCGCAAGCAGGAGCTTAGGGTTGGGTGCAAAGGCTCTCGCCAAAGCAACCCTCTGCTGTTCTCCCCCTGAAAGTGTTTTCGGGTAATGATTCAATCGAGCTTCCAAACCGACCTGACTTAAAAGCGTCTGAGCCCTTTGCATGGCACCACGCTCACCACGGAGTTCAAGCGGCAACATTACATTTTCAAGCGCCGACATTTGCGGTAGAAGCTGGTAAGACTGAAATACGAACCCCAAATTACGCCCACGCCACTCGGCTCGTTGATCTTCATTCAAGGCATAAAGAGCTTGCCCGAGCAACGTGACGGAACCAGAGCTGGGCAGATCTAAACCAGCGAGCAAGCCAAGCAAAGTCGATTTTCCCGAGCCACTTGCTCCAACAATGGCGACAGTTTGCCCTTCTTCGATAACAAAACTGATGTCATCAAGAATGGTAAGTGCAGCGTTTCCAGAGTCTAGTACTTGTTTAGTTAAACGATCAACGATAATGGCAGACATGAAATCGAATGACTTCCTAATCAAAACGGTGAGAAGAGCTTACACAACGAGAGATTTACTCTTGAGGCGAGCAATTATGGCTGCTTTTGGGTCGGTGCTTGTTGCATTAACCTTTCTGTCACCTGTTCAGGCTATTGCAGCGCCCGCAGACAAACCAACTTGGCTAATCATGGGCGATAGTCTTTCTGCTGAATACGGCTTAAAGCGTGGCTCTGGCTGGGTCACTTTACTTGAAGCGCAGCTCAAAAAAGACAAGCGTGACGTTCAAGTATTCAATGCCAGCATTAGTGGTGAAACCACCTCAGGTGGAAAAACAAGGTTGCCTAGTTTGTTGGCAAAACACAAGCCGCAAATAGTTGTTATCGAGTTAGGTGGCAATGATGCCTTACGAGGTTTAGATATGGCCTCAACCCAAGCCAACCTTACAGAAATGATTGCTGCCAGCCAGAAAATCCAAGCCAAGGTACTCTTGGTCGGCATGAAGTTACCACCGAATTTCGGTAAAACTTATGGCGAAAAGTTTGAAGGAATGTTTAAAGCGCTCGCAAACAATGGTGTCGTGCTTGTGCCGTTTTTTCTCGAAGGTTTTGGTGAAGATCTAAGCTATTTTCAAACTGATCGAATTCACCCAACCGAAGCTGCGCAACCCAAAATGCTAGCCAATGTGTGGCCTGCCCTACAGAAAATGTCAAAGGAATAAATTAGGCATCGCTGGGTCTGCCTTTCAAAAGGCTAACTCAGCCAGTAGCAGAATTTGTACTTGCCGCCGAAAAGTTACCTGTTACCTTCTGACTATTAACCTATGGGAGTGTGCCAGGTTTGTCTAAATTTGTCGCGTGCTTACCGCTTCGTTTCTGAGATTTTTTGCCCTGCTCTAAATGCCCGGGATGGGCTAGAACTGCCGCTCCAAATAAAGCGGTAAATGCTCCCGAAATTACTGAAGCAAAGATTTTTTTTACGGTTAACATCCAGAAACTCCCTCAACAAAAGCAATTTTTTAGTAATAAAAAATACAAACCGTTTGTGACGCTAGGTAATGATACTGGGTAGTCGGAACTCTATACTGCTTGCTAGATGGTGGTACCTCGAACCGGAATCGAACCGGTACGCCTTGCGGCTGCGGATTTTAAGTCCGCTACGTCTACCTATTTCGTCACCGAGGCATCTGCATTAATCTAGCATTATAGTGAACTTAGAAATTGATTTCAGCGAGCAAAAAAATGATAGGGATAGAACCATGAAAAATCACTCCGTTTCCATGCAACAACTGGTCAGAACCGATGAAAGTGCGTTTGCGAACATACCGGACTTTCTTTACAAGGCTATCTTTATTGACACGTTGCCCAGCTTTCCTGCTCTACGGATGTCCTACATCGATGAGCCCGCAACTTCCCCACCCAACGGAAAAGTAGCTTTATGTCTGCACGGTGAACCTTCTTGGTCATTTTTATATAGAAGAATGATTCCAAAGTTGCAGGCTGCCGGTTACCGAGTAATTGCCCCCGATCTTTTTGGTTTTGGACGATCAGATAAACCTATCGATGAAGCATGGTTCCAATTCGATACCCATCGCGCCAGTCTGTTAGAGTTTATTGAGTATCTAGATTTAAGAAATATATTGTTGATTGTTCAAGACTGGGGCGGTTTATTAGGTTTGACCTTACCGCATCATGCGCCGGAACGATATGCCCAACTTTTGGTCATGAACACAACCCTTGGCACTGGCGATATGCAATTATCGCAAGGTTTTAAAGATTGGCGTGCATTCATGGCTTCCCAGCAAAACTTCGATTGCTCTAAACTATTTTCGCGATCCTGCCCGCATCTTACAATTCAAGAGACGCAAGCTTATAGTGCGCCGTTTCCAAACCTCGAGTCACTCGCCGGTGTTCGACGGTTTCCGCAACTCGTACCCGAATTTATCGATTCCGCAGGAGCTGCGACATCTCGCCAGGCTCGCAAGTTTTGGCAAACTCAATGGCAGGGCCAGAGCTTTATGGCGATTGGGATGAAGGATCCTGTACTTGGCCCAGCTGTGATGCAAACGCTCCGCAAGGCAATTAGTGGATGCCCCGAACCAATGATGATCGAAAATGGAGGCCACTTTCTGCAAGAATGGCAATCGGAGCACAATCCCATAGTCGAAAACGCGGTTGCCAGTTGGGCCTAAGGCTTCCACCAATCGATTTTTATAAACTACTAAGACAAAAAACTATGCTGAAGTTCTACTACAACACCGCACCAAACCCCGCTAAAGTGGCGCTCTTTCTGGAAGAATGCGGCCTACCCTACGAAATAGTTCCAGTTGACACCCGCAAAGGCAAGCAACACTTACCTTCGTTCAAAGCAATTAATCCCAACTCAAAACTGCCTGCAATTGTTGATGGCGACGTCATCGTATTTGATAGCAATGCAATTCTTCTTTACTTGGCGGAGAAAACAGGCCAATTCATGCCTTCCACGCTAACGCTCAAAGCCGAAATGCAATCTTGGTTAATGTTCGTAGCATCTGGTATTGGCCCCTACTCCGGTCAAGCAGTGCACTTTAAGCACTTTGCACCGGAACCAAAAGAGTACGCAGTGAATCGCTATGATTTTGAAGCATGGCGCCATTGGAATATTTTGAACGAACGCCTAACAAACCGCTCATTTATGGTGGGTGATTCGTACTCAATCGTAGATATGGCAGTATGGGGTTGGGCCCGCGCCGTTCCATTCGTGCTTGGCGCCGATGCTTGGGAAAAGCTACCTAATGTTAAGCGCTTACTTGATGCAATTAACGCTCGCCCTGCTGCTCTGCGGGCCGAAGCGTTAAAAACAAAATACACCTTCAAAACCGAGATGGATGATGAGGCTAAAAAGGCAATGTTCCCTCAAAATGAACGCTTGAAAAAGTAAGCCTTACTCTAAACCCTCGCTTATTATTTGCCACTGCAATGGAGTTATTGGCGTTATTGATAAGCGACTTCCTTTTTGCAGCAGCACCATATCGCTTAGAGCCGGTGTTGCTCGCAATGCCTGCAACGAAAAAAGCTTGGTTTTCTTACGCAATTTAACGTCGACCAATACCCATCTCGGATTAGCTTGAGTCGATGTAGCATCGAAATATTTGCTCTTTGGGTCAAACTGCGTAGCGTCGGCATATGGTTTACTCGCAATCTCTGCCACGCCAACAATACCAGGCTCAGCGCAGGACGAATGATAAAAAAATACCCCGTCCCCAATCTGCATAGTGTCTCGCATGAAATTTCTAGCTTGGTAGTTTCTTACCCCAAACCACGCAACGGTTTTGCGCGACATTTGCGCTAAATCATCTACAGAAACCTCGTCTGGTTCGCTTTTCATCAGCCAGAATTGTTGTCGGCTTTTTTGTGAGTTCAAAGTCGTCATTTTAGTTGTCTTGAATCGATTTCATCCGTATAGTGTAGTGCAATCAATGTAAGGATTGCAGCATGAACGCACCCGGTAAACCTAGTGATTTAGCCCACAGAGCAATAACAAGTCCTCACGCTTTAAACTCCGCGCCCACTGATCTTTCAAACTTTTGGATGCCCTTCACCGCCAACCGGCAGTTTAAGCATGCGCCGAGGTTGCTCGCGGGTGCCAAAGGCATGTATTACTACGACGTCGATGGTCGTGAAATTTTAGACGGAACGGCAGGCCTGTGGTGCGTTATGGCAGGCCATGGTCATGAGGAAATTGCCGACGCTGTTGCTACCCAACTTAAAACCCTAGACTTTGCACCCACCTTTCAGATGGGCCACCCGTTAGCGTTCGAATTTGCTACCGAAGTTGCAAAACTGGCGCCGCAAGGATTAGACAAGGTGTTCTTCACGAACTCAGGCAGCGAATCGGTCGATACTGCTTTGAAAATCGCGCTCGCCTACCATCGCGCGAAGGGCGATTCGCAACGAACTCGATTGATTGGCCGCGAGCGCGGTTATCACGGCGTTGGTTTTGGAGGGATTTCGGTTGGCGGTATTTTGAATAATAGAAAAGCGTTTTCGGCCAATATGATTCCGGGAACCGATCACCTTTCACATACGCACTCGTTAGAACACAACGCATTTACAAAAGGTCAACCAGCATGGGGCGAGCACCTTGCTGATGACCTAGAAAAACTGGTAGCCCTTCACGGAGCGGAAACAATCGCCGCTGTGATTGTTGAACCAGTGGCAGGCTCAACCGGGGTGCTTATACCTCCAAAAGGATATTTAGAAAAACTGAGAGCGCTATGCGATAAACATGGCATTTTGTTGATATTCGATGAAGTGATTACGGGTTTCGGTCGGTTGGGCCAACCTTTTGCCGCTCAGCACTTCAACGTGACTCCTGATCTTATGGTCACAGCAAAAGGTTTAACCAACGGTGTATTACCTATGGGTGCCGTGTTTGCAAACCACAAAGTGCACAACGCCTTTATGACAGGCCCAGAGCATCTGATTGAACTTTTTCACGGGTACACATACTCTGCACACCCAACGGCGTGTGCAGCGGGCTTAGCAACGTTAGCAATCTACGAGCGCGATGGATTGATGCATAGGGCTGCAAAGTTAGCTGCTTATTGGGAAACAGCGATGCATTCCCTGCGAGATTGCCCACATGTCATTGATATTCGCAATATCGGTTTGATTGCGGGAATCGAGTTGGCTTCTCGTCCGAATGCAGTGGGAACTCGAGGTTATGACGCTTTTGTTCGCGCATTTGAAGATGGCTTACTGATACGAGTGACAGGTGACATTATTGCGTTATCACCGCCGCTGATTATTTCAGAGGCGCAGATTGACCAGATCGTTGCGATGGTCAGGAAGATACTGATCAAGCTAACCTGATCTTCTATTCACCAAGCTTGCTTAGCGAACGTAAATCTAGGGGCTTGATACCCATTGAGTTAGTCGCCAGCAGGCCTGTTGAATTTTTGGAGGCGGAGGTCGGAATCGAACCGGCGTTGACGGCTTTGCAGGCCGCTGCATGACCACTCTGCCACCCCGCCAAGAGTGGTACTTCATGAGCGCTTTAATGCAACATAAAACGCTGTGCCAACAAACTAAGCATGCCTGACTAATAGTCAAGGGACAAAAAAAGGAAGCTAAGTAATATTTAAACTGCGATTTAAAACTGCGGTCTAAAACGTTTTACCAGGCTTCCCAGTTTAGTCGTTGGAGCGGGAGAAGAGTCTCGAACTCTCGACCTCAACCTTGGCAAGGTTGCGCTCTACCAACTGAGCTACTCCCGCAACGAAGAACGTTATTATAGCCCGCCGAAATCATCTGTCAAATAGTATGTTTATTTTTTCTTCAACGATTCTGGCTTTCGTGGCTCACCAGCAATAGGAGTTGTCGCTCCACGAAAGTACGGCAAGGCTTGCTTTAGGTAGTACAACATTGACCAAACTGTAAGAACAGCCGCAAACAACATTAGCCAATACCCTATCACCCTGCAATCGATAACTCCGAAAAGCTTTCTATCAAAAAGCAACATTGGGATTGCGACTAGCTGAGCGACGGTTTTAAATTTACCAAGAGAATGCACTGCAACACTGGCCCGCTGACCTAATTCTGCCATCCACTCTCGAAGCGCAGAAATAGTAATTTCCCGACCAACAATAATGCATGCCACTAAGGCGTCTAACCGACCTAAGCTAACAAGAATGATTAGTGCCGTGGCTACGATAAGCTTATCTGCAACCGGGTCTAAGAAAGCTCCAAACGCCGACATTTGGCCAAGTTTTCTTGCCAAGTAACCGTCTAACCAGTCGGTAATTGCAGCAGCAATAAATATGGCTGTTGCCCACATATCGCGCACGTAAAAATCGATAGGTAGAAAATGCAAACCAATTAAAAAAGGTATTGCGAGGAGACGGCCCCAGGTAAGGAGATTTGGTAAGCTAAACATAAGGTAGACCGCTAGTGTACTGCTAGTGCAAACGGCGGTAGATTTCCTCGGCTAAAGATGGAGAAACGCCCTCCACACTTGCTAGATCGTCAATGCTAGCTGCTTTCACACCGCGAAGCCCGCCGAACCTTGTCAACAAGCGTTGACGACGCTTGGGGCCGACGCCTTCAATCTCTTCTAAAGCGGATGCTTGCCTAACTTTGTCGCGCTTAGCGCGCATACCAGTAATGGCGAATCGATGGGCTTCGTCTCGAATTTGCGCAATTAACATGAGGGCTGCAGAGTCACGCCCTAGCTCCAATGCTGGCCGCCCGTCAGCAAAAATCAATGTTTCAAGCCCTACTTTCCTGCCCTCGCCTTTTGCTACACCGACAATTAATGAAATATCCAGCCCAGCCTCTTCGAACACTTCTTTTGCCATTGCAACCTGTCCTTTACCGCCGTCGACAAGAACAATGTCGGGCATGGTAAAGCTGGCCTCGGTTTTGGTCTCATCGGTGCTAGGGGCATTGTCTAAAGCCTTGGCATATCGCCTTTGTAGTACTTGCTTCATTGCACCGTAGTCATCACCACCAACCAAGCCTTCAATATTAAATCGACGATATTGCGCGTTCTGCATGGCATGCTGGTGATACACCACGCACGAGGCTTGCGTTGCCTCCCCCGAAGTATGCGAAATATCGAAGCACTCGATTTTCAAAGTATCGAGTTCGCTTTCATCAAGCAATAAAGTTTGGGCCAATGCTCGTGTTCGTGCACGCTGCGAACCTTCTTCTGCGAGGTTGCGAGTTAAAGAATTCTCTGCATTTCGAATCGCTTGTTCAAGCCATTGTTTGCGTTGCAACTGCGGTTGCTTAATCCATTGAACCGGGTGCCCCGACTGTTGTTGCAGCACTTCAATTAAAGCCTCATTTGCAGGCGCTCCATTCACGATAATGATGGGTGGAACGAAGCTACCATCGTAATGTGTCAGCATGAAAGATTCAAGAATTTCGGAGACTGACGAATCAACGCTGTCTAGGTCATCAGATTCTTGATCGGCACCTTCCACTTGTTCTATGGCTATCTCATTGGCGTGGATAGGGAAAAACGGCTTGTCTCCTAAGTGCCGACCTCCTCTTACCATTGCTAGATTGACGCAGACTTTCCCTCCACGCAAGAGCACTGCAATGATGTCCGCGTCAGTATCGCCCGCGGTGTCCATAGACTGCTGATGAAGCACTCTCGATAGAGCTGTCATCCGATTGCGTAGAACGGCAGCCTCTTCAAAGCGAAGCGCCTCGGCGCATTGAATCATTTGCGTTTCCAGGCTGGTTAACACTTCTTGATGACCCCCGCGCAAAAACTTTGCTGCGCTATCGACATCCGATTTGTAGTCTTGCGCAGAAATTTTATCCACGCATGGTGCACTACAACGCTGTATTTGATAGAGCAAACAGGGACGCGACCGGTTGCTGTAAATCGAATCTTCACAAGTTCGCAAGCGGAACACTTTTTGTAGGACCTGAATACTTTCTTTGACGGCCCAAGCACTTGGGAAAGGGCCAAAGTACTGGCTCTTTTTATCTACCGCGCCTCGATAGTAAGCAACCCTTGGGAAGGCGTGCCCTGTTAACTTCAAATAAGGGTAAGACTTATCATCTCTAAAAAGAATGTTGTACTTCGGGTATCCGGTTTTAATGAGGTTATTTTCAAGCAACAGTGCTTCTGCTTCAGAACGTGTAACGGTGGTGTCAATGCGCTCAATACGAGACACCATGTGCGCTATGCGAGGGCTAGAAAGCGTTTTCTGAAAGTATGACGAAACCCGCTTCTTTAAATCCTTCGCTTTGCCGACGTAAAGCAAGACATCGCCCTCTCCAAACATTCGGTAAACGCCGGGAAGGCCTGGCAACTGTGCGAGAAATGTCTTGCTGTCAAACATGGCAAATTACTAAGGACTTCTAGCGAAATAGTTTTCCGAAACGGCGCGTGAAGTCTTTATTAGGTGTGTACTTCAAAGTTGCCAACAATTCATCGGCTAAATCTGGCCGATTACAAACCAGCACTGAATCACAACCCGCGCTGAACGCAGCCTTCGCTCTCTCAGTAATCGACCCGTAAGCCGCCGCAGCTTCCATGATTAAGTCATCGCTAAAGATAACACCATCAAATTTCAAATGCGAGCGCAGAATTTTCTGTAGCCACTTCTTCGAAAACCCCGCAGGCATATTGTCAACTTTAGGGTAAAGCACGTGAGCAGGCATTACCGACAATAAGCTATCACCTAACCAATCGTAGGGCGCCGCGTCAGCACTTAATATCTCTTTCAAACTTCTGTCGTCAACTGGTAGATCATAGTGTGAATCTGCGCCCGCATAACCGTGCCCTGGGAAGTGCTTACCGCAATTACCCATGCCCGAAAGCAATAGCCCGTGATTAAGACTCTTTGCCAGCATCGCAACTACCCGCGCATCACTGTGGAAGGCACGATCACCAATTACTTTGGAATGGGCGTAGTCCAGATCGAGTACGGGAGTAAAACTTAAATCAATCCCGATCTCAACAAGTTCATTTCCGATGATTTGACCTAACTCAGTAGCTCGCTTAGTAGCGCCTAAAACATCTTTATCCCAATAAAGTCCGAGCTCTCTCATTGGGGGTATTGCGGTAAAGCCTTTTTTAAAGCGCTGTACTCGACCACCTTCATGGTCTACGCAAATCAATAAGCGAGGAGTACGCACTGCGTGGATCTGAGCGCAAAGCTCAGTGACTTGCTTTTTTGATTCGAAATT
>JAYWIG010000331.1:0-6372 GCA_043789035.1 Betaproteobacteria bacterium | reverse complement strand
GTAAGTCGCAAAGCTCAGCGCAGGCACGTCCTGGGCTAGAAGCTGTGCTCGATCAACTCAGCCCCGAAGAGATGCCTGCCTTGGTCAGAGGCGATTGCGGCTTTGGCAATGAGCCCTTTATCGCTGAGTTGGAAAGACGCCAGCTAAAGTACCTGTTCAAACTGCGTCAAACCAAGGGCGTCAAGAGCCTCTTAACACGCCAATTCAGGCGTGATGATTGGTCGCAACCGGGCCCTGCCGATCAGGGCTGGAGTGCGGTGGAAGATACGCTCAAATTAACCGGCTGGGATGCGGCCCGCAGGGTGGTGATATTGCGCCGCCAGATGAAAGCCGATATTGCATTAAGTCGCAAGGTTGACGCCACCACAGAGCCTGAGGGTGGCCTCTTAGGTGAAAGCGGCGAACAAATCGAATTGTTGATGCCAGACCCCGATGTCAAAGCGTGGGAGTACGCAGTGCTCGTGACCAACAGCGAATATCGATTAGAAGCCATAGCGCAGCTCTACCGAGATCGAGCTGATGCGGAGAACGGATTTGATGAACTTAAGAACCAATGGGGCTGGGGTGGGTTTACAACGCAAGATATCAAACGCTGCCAGACAAGTGCTCGCGCAGTGGCGCTGATTTATAACTGGTGGAGTTGGTACTGTCGAGCGGCAAAACCGGATGCACGAATGGAGGCCATCACAAGCCGTTCGTTACTACTGGCGGGCGTGGGCCGAGCGGTCAAACACGGCAATCAAACGACGTTATATTTAACGCCCATGCATGCGGCTCGAGACAAACTCATGGCCATGGTGAACAACATTCGAGCGGCGCTCGCACACATCAAAAGAGTTGCGGAGCAGTTGCCCAACTTAGATCGGTGGAACACCTTCCTGACCTATCTCATTCGACGAATATACCTTCCGAAACCTCCCCTGATGCTCCAATATCAACAGGAAAGCTTCGGCTAACTGCCGAATTTAGGTTAATTAGAGTCATACCAAATTTTTTTCACTGTAAGGCACCCTATGTATACCTGTACCAAAGGCCCAGTTCTCATCGCACTTAGTCTTTGGTTCGCCCTGATGCCGTTAGCGACACCCGTGTTTGCGCAAAACACCACGCAAGGCCAGCGCGACTTGGCCGCTGAAATTCAGGATGACCGCGACAGGCGCGACCAAGCCGCACGAGCCCAGCAAGGCCAGGACGCGGCTCGCACCAACTACAACAACCGAAAAGCTCAAGAGGCTTTTGAAGCGCGAGACCGTGTGGAGGGCCCAGCGCGCGCGGCGGCGGCAGCGGCAGAACGCGCACGCCAGGCACAAGCCTCGGCCGCGCAAGACGCGATGCTTGCGCAAATGCGTGCTAGCAGGATGGCGGAATACGAGAGGGGCATTGCCGAAAAAGCCTATTCAGGCGTCGGATACGACAGACTAAAAGCTGGAGATTTTGCCGGTGCGTTGCCTTCCTTTCAACAAGTTGCCGCTCTTGCACCTAGAGCCGTTTACCCTTTAGAGGGGCGCGCACTGGCAAAAAGCGGTTTAGGCGATTTTGCTGGCGCGCTTGCGGATATCAACACTGCGATGATCCGCTTCCCCGGTGAGTATCTAGAAAAGCGTGCGGAAATTCGTGCAGCACAGGGCGACGCAACTGGTGCTCGGGCTGATTATGATCAACTTCTAACGACTGTTCCAAAATATATTAACGCGTGGATTGGAAGGGGCAAGCTGCGACTTGTGCAAGGCGATCAAGTCGGTGGACTAAGCGATCTGAAGCAGGCCCTGATCGTTAACAAGGACTACAAGCCCGCCATCGATGCCTTGGAGGTGGCGCAGGCCAAGATCGAACGCCGCCCCTTAAACGCAGAAGTAGCCGCCAGAGTTGCGCCAGTGGTAACGGATTGCGACCGCCTAGCGGCGGCAGGTTATGACGACAGCCGTCCATACACCATGCCGTGGGTAGACACGATAGATAAGCCAACTGCAGCTATCGCGGCATGTCGGCTGGAGGCGGCGCGTTTGCCAGTCTCATCTCGAACGAAGTTTCAATTGGGGCGAGCGTTGTTAGCGGCAACGCAGTGCGATGAGGCTGTGACATTGCTGAAATCTTCAGTGGAAGAGGGAAGCGCAGCCGCGCTAGTGCTCTATGGAAACTTGAGCAAATCAATTTGCAAAGCTAATGCGCTGGCAGACCCACTTCCAACGCTCGAACATGCACTCAAGATAGGCAGCGGACAAGCTGCGTCGATTCTTGCGGATCGCTATTACGATATAGCCGAAGCGAACAAAGCAAACATGACGACTGAGGAGTACAACAAGATGATTTACCGGATAGTAGCTTATCGCCAAACGTCAATGAATATTTATAAGGACAGAGCCGACATAACGGGGCAAGGACGGGGGGCCAACAAATACGCTATTTTCGTTCTCGCTAACTATGCGTCGCGAACAGGTACGAGTCTAGTTGGCCCCAATGCTGCGGAATTTATTCACAAATGCATAGCGCTCGAATACGAACCCTGCATGAAGTACACATTTCCTCAAAAGTGAAGGCGAGCCTGATTTGCACCTTGGTTGTTACCGGCTTGTCGGCTTGCCAGAAAACACCCACCGACCCGGGTGAAGTGACTCGAGCGCTCCAATTGGCAGCAATAGACACGGTACGAAAGAATCTGCGGGACGGGCAGCAGGGCCAGTTCAGAAACCTGAAAACCTACAACCATCAAGGTGTGGCAGTAGTGTGTGGCGAAGTTGACGCAACCAATGGTATCGGTGGGTCGTCAGGCTTTGCGTCGTTCATTTATTACGGCGACACCGGGCGATATCTGATACAGCACCCCGTCTTCCCGCGCGAGTTTGAAGCATACCGGGCGGCGTGCACCGACGCGCCAGGCAAGAACCCTTTTGCGCGTCCGCGATAATGCCTCCAGAGCTGGTTGAGCCGAAACTGCACCTGGCGGTGCGCGCCAAGGACATGTTGGTTGAAACGCTCCCACATGCGCCAAAATCCTCTTGATCTCTTTGACCTGCACCCCACAAGCTATAACCTTCATGCGCCCGCCGCAATGACCGCACAGCAAGGGATCGGTCTCGAAAAACCGAGCGATTAACTTGGCTCAGCTGTAACTGCTAACAGCGTTACTTGCCCGAGTGGCGGCGCGTTCGGGGCTAGTACTCTAAAACGCAAGTTTCAGAGAAGGCTAATGTGCGCAGCACGTTACGCCGGAACTGGAGTACCGATGTCAATCCTGCCGTGGCGGGGGTACCAACGCAGCGATTCGTGCAATGAATTCCAGCGGTGTTAGGACGATCTTGTACTTTCGCTTGCCACCTATGCTTGTGCCGCCCTGCTCACCCGTTAGTGCCTAATTTTGATATAAGTCAGCGACAAATAATTTGCTCGCCCTCAATTCGAATGGGCTGGTCCGCAAAACGGTGGCCTCGCGCAATAGCGTAGTAATCTCTCTAAGCCTTGCCCATGGTGCTGCCCAATACGAACGCTGGCTTGCACAATGAAACCATCGCCATGGGCGTATGACTGGAGAAATCAGATTGGCCAATAACAGGCTGGCGACAAAAACTAAATCTGCTTCTCACCTATACAGGGGATAGCAACCAGTTTTAAATGGTTAGCATTGTGGGTCGGCTATATCAATGAGTAAGTTTCTCAGCTCTGCGTCATAAAGTCGCGGGATTTTGACCGCTATTTGTAGTTTTATTTTTTATCAGGAATTAACATGAAGATTGCTCATTTTTACGCCGCGCAAAACCTTAAATGGCTAGGCGTACTCGTTTGTCTTACGCTTTACTTGTCGGGCTGCGGGGGTGATGGTACCGCCGTCAGCTCGACCTCGGCTTCTGGTGGCACCATCAACGGCTCGGTTCTCAAAGGCCCGGTGAACGCCGCCAATGTTTGCGTTTACAAGCTTGATGCCACTGCCACGGGTAAAAGGGGTCCACTGGTGGCTTTATCTGGCAACGCAACCCTCAACGGCTGTGTAGTCACAGCGGCAGACGGAAGCTACAGCTTGATGTTGCCTGCAGGTACGTCGGGTGACCTGATTATTGAGGCCAACGGTGGCACCTATTGCTCCAATGAAGCGCTGTATGACGCGACTACCAAAACCTGCGCTGGCACGGCCGGTGTGCCAGTTTCGCTGTCGGTGGCCAAGCTCACTACCGTGATTTCGGCACCCGCGTCCGGCGCAGTTGTGTCGGCGGTGGCAACGCCGCTAAGCACGTCGGCATTCTCCAACATGGTCGCTGCTGGCCTGGCAAGCGTGATCTCCTATCGAAGTCAGTTCAACGCGCTTGTCACCACCACAGGCCTGCCCACGAGCCTGAGCGCCGACACGCTGGCCACTGACCCCACGCTGCAAGGCGTGCTGGCAAGTTTTCAGAAAATTGCTGGCACAGACCCCACAGTGTTGAACACCTTCTTAACCGGTTTGGCACAAGGTGGATACCGCTACGGAACTGGCGGTTTTACTCTAGCAACAACGCAAACACCAACACCAACACCAACACCAACAAATGCTTCAAGCGGTATTTTGGGTGTGCCCTTGGCAACGGTATTTGCGGGTGACTATGGTCTTAACTGCAGGCTGGGGACGGATTTCTTTGGAACCGGTCCCGTCACCGCATTTGCCTTTAAAGTCAACACCGACGGCACGACGGCGTTAAACGGCAGCCCTTGGATCAACGCCAGCAGTACCGGCACAATTGAGTTGACCTACTTGTCTAACCCGACGACATCCAACACCTCTGGCTCGTCTCAGTACCCGTTCAACCTGACATTCAACAAAACGAGCGGTGGCTTTAACGTCGTGGCAATATCATTGAAGCCTGACGGTTCGTTGCTTCAGGCGTCGGTAACGACCAACAATACGCAGTACAACTGCCCCACAGTAGGTACCTCGCTGGTGCAAACGGTTCCGGCGACGCTGGTGAATGCGGCTAGCGCAACATTCAACAACGGTATTGGTCAAAAGATTGCGCGCACTGAAATAATCACGGGCTGCTCAGTTGGCGGCACACCAACGTTGACCGTGGGCGCAGACGGTGCCGCCAGCATGGCGACGCGATCTTATGCTAGCTACCAGATTTCGAGCGTGCTAGACAAGACCTTTGACGTTGCCAGCTTCGACGGCAAACGCTATTCGTCGGTTCAGTGGACATCAGGCACCACCAAACCGTTTGTTGCGGACCTGGGCACCCTGCTTTTTGGCTTCGACGGAAGTTACACCACTAAGACTGCTGGCGTCACCAGCCCTAACGGCACTGGGCTGGCTTTGTGCTCAAAATAGCTGCGCCAATTGCAAAGTTATCATCCGGTTAGTGAAACGGCTCTCCTCGGAGAGCCGTTTCTGATTGCTGACTAACACCCATACAGCCCTTTTAATTTTGACGCGCTGCTGTAACGGAGTCGTCTACATGCCTCGCGTTCGATTACGCTCTCGTCCACTAACGTAGGCTGGTCGAAGCATAAATAGGCAAAGCATGCTTTGCCCGGCGCAGACGGTGAGCGCCTTCAGGCGCGAGACTCATTCTTCGCTGACTGCAGGTTGTTGGGACTGAGTGATGCAACGTCCGGGGAGTCGTCTACATGCGTCGCGTTCGCTAATCGCTCTCGTCCACTTACGCAGACCGCGGTTTGGCTTGCAAGCCAAACCCTTCAACTCCCTCCCGCAACAGTCCATTGGGACTGTTGCTACGAACCACCAAACAAAAAGCCCCCGCATTTACATGCGAGGGCTTTTCTGATTGGCGTCCCGTAGGGGAGTCGAACTAACCCCCGTTAGCTGGGAACAAAGTGTGTTGTTAAAGCGGAAAAGAAATAGTAACTCTTATGTGGCCTAGCCGCGCCGCAGTCGAAGTGCGAGTACTTTAAAGCCTTAACCGCGCTCTGCGAAACATTAGAGCACCGCCGCCGATCATGAAAAGCCAAATCGAACCGGAAACCGGCACAGCCACCACCTCGCTCGCAGGTCGGCTAGATTGCGGGCCTCGAACAGCTGAAGAAACAACAGCACTCGAGGGCACAAAAAACTGATGAATAGTCACTTGCTCATGCCAGAGGAAACTTGAACTTGGCCAAGTAATGAAATTTGAAACCCCGGTGTCGCGGTAAGAACGCCGTGCCTCTGGGACTGGCTCTGCCGCCAAGACACGATCGGTAACAGCGTTTCCGATCATCGGCGCGACAAAAATTTCTGTGGCGGAAATTGCAGGAACTTCCCGAGGGAGCTTAGGCTCGAGCTCCTCAATTTGAGACAGCACTGCATCGTGAGTTTTAGGCGGATCAAACGCTTGCAACAAAGGGGCAATGTCATCGCAGATAACTGGCGGCTTTGCTTTGGGCTTTTTTCGCGTTTTTTGCAGCAATTTT
>JAYWIG010000330.1:0-6401 GCA_043789035.1 Betaproteobacteria bacterium | reverse complement strand
ACTGCGCATATCGGGCCAAGTCCAATTTGATCAGCTGAGCCAATGCGTTGCCGTCGCCAACCGTCACCTCCACCCCAGCGTTTGAGAGCCGACTTTGGATCTCTGGGTTGGCCAAGATTTTGTTGATCTCGGTACGAATCTTGTTAACGATATCAACTGGCATTTTGGCAGGCCCCATGAGTGCATACCAATTAGCAAAGTCGAGTGGCTTTAAACCTAACTCTTCGAATGAAGGGGTGTCCGGCATCAAGTTGTAGCGCTTAGCTGTTGACATGCCAATCGCTATCAGTTTGCCACTCTTAGTGTGCGGCGCAATCAAGTTGGCGCTCAGCATGGCTAACGGAATTTGCCCACCAAGCACGTCGGTTAAGCCAGGTGCGCAGCCCTTGTAGCCGACATGATTGGCGTCGATATTGGCGCGTTGCTTCACTAACTCCATCACGAAGTGTTGAGGTGTGCCTAGGCCGCATGAACCGTAACTCAAAGTGTTGGGCTTGGCTTTTACGAGATCTTGAAGCTCTTTCAAATTTTTCACGTTTAAGCTTGGGTGTGCCGCCAAAGCAATAGGTGTCACGCCCAGCAACATAATCGGTGTGAGATCTTTTTCTGGGTCGTAATTGAGTTTGCCTGCAATCGCTGGATTAACAACCATGGTGCTGTTTTGTAAAAGCAAGATGTAACCGTCGGCCGGTGAACGCACGACCGCTTCGGTGCCGATATTGCCCGAAGCACCGGCACGGTTTTCGACGGCAATACCTTGCTTCCAAATGTCTTGTAATTGTGCTGCGATTTGGCGTGCTAAAACATCGGAGCCACCGCCAGTGCCGTATGGCACGATGATGCGGATGGGACGCGATGGATAGTTATCTGCTTGAGCTATTGCACCTTGATGCGCTGCTACGAATGCGATGGCAGCAGTGAATAATTTCTTAACGAACACGATGAAAGCTCTCCCTTATAGATCACCATTTTGATCAACCCGCTGCCGCCATAAATTCCACGACCGGGCAATTTGCCCGTCATTGGCAGCGGCGGCTAATTGTGCCTCGGTCTCCGACAGGTAGGTAATTTCATTTTTGTCATTGGCGATGCCCATTGCTTGCAATTGCAGCTTGGCGTTTACCTCGGCATAAATCGCTCTATAGACAACTTGCTCGATTGAAATACCCACCGTGGTGGAGCCATGCCCGCGCATCAAGACGCAGCTGCAATTGCCGAGAGATTTCGCCAATGAAGCGCCCAAGGCTGAGCTTCGGATCAACATATCAGTCTCGGGGTAAGCTGCGTCAGCATCCCGAATCTCGAAATGCGCAGTGCCGGCACCCAAAAAGCCAGCCATGTGAAATATTGGCCTTAGCCGGTGATTCGTAACGCCGAAAGGAATCACGCTTGGTGAGTGGCTATGCACAACGGCCATGACGTCGGGCCGTGAACGATAAATTTCGCTGTGAATGAATCTCTCCAGATAGGCTCGCTCAGAAGTTTCAGAGACAGCGTCGCCATTGAGGTCGTAGCAAACAATGTCGTTTCTCACCACCATTGCAGGTGCACGATTGCAGGAGAGTAAAAACTTTCCTGAATCGCCATGGAGCCTAGTGCTGATGTGGCCCAAGCCATCGACAATGCCTTGATCGTAGAGAATACGATTGGCGATGACGAGGTTTTCAATTTGTTTCTTTATGGGCTCTGAGTTCAAACTAATAGGCATGGGTTACTTTCGATAGTCAAATATCTTACCGTGCAAAGACGACTCGATTTCGCACTATACTTCGCCCATGACGATACCAGACCCACATAGAGAGAATCGATTGAATAACCCCCAATGGCTCGCAAACGCACAGCAAGTTGCAAACCAAGCGCCAAACCCAAGCCGTATCGATTTTGAAATCAATGATCAATTGGCAGGCTCTGTGTTACCTGAGGATGCACTTTGGTTTTCGCGTGAATTGCCAGGTTTGAGTTTCGATGGTGATGTGCTCAGCGTGAACCCGGTATGCGGAAAAGATTCGCCAGCGGTACTTGAAGAAATGGCATTGCTTTTACGCGATGCAAAGCGGTTGGGTAAATGGCGTAACGAGGTGCTTCGAGTGACATCTCCGGACGGCACTATTCTTGGTTTTGTTGAACGCGCTGCTGCGCGCGCTTTAGGGATCAAAACGTTTGCGGTGCATTTGATGCTCTATTGCGATGATCAGGTTTGGGTGCAGCAGAGGGCTCTCGATAAAGCAACCGACCCAGGCATGTGGGACACCTGTGTCGGCGGGTTAGTTGCAGGTGATGAAAGTTTTGAGCTATCGCTTGAGCGTGAAAGTATGGAAGAAGCGGGTGTTGATCTTCCTATGATGCGAAAGAAAGGTGCTGTGCTCGAACGAGGTAAAACGATTACGGTTCGCAGAAACTTGGGCTCAAGCGATGGCTACGAGGGCTATATGCATGAAGACTTATTGGTGTGGGATCTCAATGTCGATAAAGCCTTTGTGCCAACGAACAATGATGGCGAAGTCGCCCAGTTTGCCCTATGGCCTATCGACAAACTCATGACCGAATTAGCGGCCGGTAGCCTAACGCTAGAGGCGATGCTGATGTGCGCAGAAAGTTTGTCTCGAAGAAAGCTTAGCCTTCAGCAGTGATATTCGCTTTGCGAATTACCTCGCCATAGCGTTTTATTTCGCTTTGAATGAAGTCGCTAAATTGTGCGGTAGTACCTGAGAGCGACGCGATGCCACCTTTTTGAAAAGCTTCCAGAGCGGCCGATGAATTCAGTGCCTTGCTCACCTCTGCATTCATAGTTGAGATGATGGCTGCGGGCGTATCTGCTCGGGCGAGTAAGCCATTCCATGAATTCGATTCGACATTCACGCCTAGTTCTTTAAGTGTTGGAATCTGGGGTGCATAGGTTGATCGCTTCGCAGTTGCCATGCCAAGTGCTATTAATTTTCCACTTTGAAGATGCCCACGAAACTCTGGCCAATTTCCAAACATAAGCGATACTTGGCCACCGATTAGATCAGCGAGCGCGGGTGCTTGGCCTTTGTAAGGCACATGAGTGATTTCTAGCCCAAGTTGACTTTTCAGCATTTCGCCAGCAAGGTGGGCGGAGGTGCCTTGTCCAAATGATGCGTAGCTCAGGCCCGGTTTACTTTTGGCCAGCACCGCGAGATCCGAGAATTGCTGAATTCCGCTGCTCGGGTGAGTGGCAAGTACATGTTCAGACATGCCCATTAATGCGACGGGCTTGAAATCTTTAATGGTGTCGTAAGGCAGCTTTTTCACTAGCGTGTGGTTAACGCAGAAACTATTGGCAACGCACACAAAGGTATAGCCATCTGGAGGTGCTTTTGCGACGAAATCAACCCCTATCACGGTGCCGGCACCGGGCTTGTTTTCAATCACCACCGGCTGACCTAAAGACTTGGCGATCTCAACGCCGATTAGGCGGCTTACATAGTCTGTGGTGCCACCTGGAGTGAACGGGACGATAATTTTGATCGCTTTGGCTGGCCATGCCTGCGGTTGCAAGGTACCAAATGGAAATGCCGCTGCAAGTGCAACGGCATTTTTCATATGATCGCGCCTATTCAAATCTTATTTTGGCGTGGAAGCCGCAAAACTTGGCACACGAACATGAAATTCGTCAAACCACGCCACTAGGTGGGGATAAGTTTTGCGCCAACTTCCTGCAAATCGGAAGTCTAGATACCCAAGCACACATGCCATGGTAATTTCGCCGATATGCGGGGTGGTAGTAGCGCCGACTTTGAAAGTCTTTTCGGCTTCTTGCATGGACCGATCCACTTTGCCGATTTGATGATCTAACCAGGTTTGCGAATGTGTCTCGGTTGGGCGAAAGCGAATTTCATACATACGCAAGATGGACGCATCAAGAATGCCATCGGCCAAAGCCTGTTGGCGTAACACTTCGATGCGCTGCAGGCCGCTCGGAATTAATACACTGCGACCGTCAACTTCGTTCAAATACTCGATGATGACGCGTGAGTCGTACAGCGCTTGCCCATCTTCTAGCATCAAGGTTGGTATCTTGCCTAAGGGGTTTTGACTGCGAATGGTGTCAGTCGCGCTGATGGTATCGGCCGTCACGGTTTGCACCTTGTCGGTCATACCTAGGATGTTAAGGGCCACGACGACTTTACGGCCGAAGGGGGAGGCGGGGGAATTTCGTAGTGTATGCATGGCTTTATTTTAAACGGCTCTCTAAATCAGCTTTGGCGACAGCATGGTCGCCGGTTTTGCCGATCATGCTGTAAAGCACCGGTAAGACTAAAAGCGTCAAGCTTGTGCAGGTAATTAAACCGCCAATTACCACGACTGCTAAGGGCTTGGTTACCTCAGAGCCGGGCCCAGTTGAGAACAACATCGGTATTAGTGCAAGCATAGCAACGGTGGCGGTCATCATCACCGGACGGAAACGATGTTCGCAGCCTTCTCTTACGGCTTGCGCGGTTGGGTGACCGTTTTCTTGAAGTTCTCGAAATTGACTCACCAACACCACGCCGTTGAGCACCGCGATACCCCACAGATTAATAAAGCCTACCGCAGCCGGTACCGATAAATACTCGCCTGAAATTAGCAGCCCGTAGATACCACCGACCGCCGCCAGTGGCAACACGGTAATAATCAGTGCCGCGTAGCGCACCGAGTTAAACAATATAAAAAGTAAAAAAAATATCGCCGCGATGGTGAGCGGCACGATAATCGAAAGCCTCTCGATAGCTCTCTCCATGTTCTCGAATTGACCACCCCACACGAGCGTATAGCCCGTTGGAAGTTTCACCTCAGCTGCAATACGTTGCTGTGCCTCTGCTACGAAACCACCTAAGTCTCTTCCTTCCACGTTCACACCGATGACTAAACGCCGCTTGCCGTCTTCACGAGAGATTTGCGGCGGGCCGTCAATCAGATCGATTTGAGCCACGTCTTTCATCGGAACCAAAGCACCACCAGGCGAGCGCAGCAGCAGGTTGCCAATATCTTCAACGTTTTTGCGATAACTCTGAGGGTAGCGGACGATTAAGTCATAACGACGCTCGCCTTCGTAAATGATGGAAGTTGGTCTGCCTCGAATAGCCGATTCAATAATGTCATTCACATCCTCAACATTGATACCGTAACGCGAAATAGAGTCTCGATTGATTTTGATGTTGAGGTAATTTTGCCCAGTGACTCGTTCAACGCGAAGATCGGTAGAACCTTTGACACCGCTGAGTACTTTGGCAATAGCGTCACCCTTTTCTCGCAAAACCGAAAGATCTTCGCCGAAAAGCTTGATTGCTACTTGCGAGCGAACGCCTGACACCATCTCATCAACTCGGGCTGCAATCGGTTGGCTAATCGAAACTTCAACACCGGGCAGGAATTTTAACTTTTCACGAATTGCATTTGCAATCGATTCCTGATTCCAACCTTTAGGCCACTCGCTTTTGGGTTTCAAGCTAACGATTGGGTCTGATTCATGTGGCAAGCCAGGATCAGCAGCGCTTTCACCTCCACCTAATCTTGAAATAACACGTGCTACGCCCGGAACTGTCACGATAGCCTTCATCGCTTCGGATTCGAGTTTGAGTGACTCTTCCAATGATATTTTGGGTACCCGAACAATGACGGGCGTAATCGAGCCTTCTTGCATGGTTGGAATGAACGCAGTTCCAAGCATCGGTAAAACTGCGAAGCCTGAAACTAGCAGCGCGATGGCACCAACAATCACTTTCTTACTATTTACCAAAGCCCAATCAAGTGCCTTCATATAAGGGCGTTTAAGTAGCTTGAGGAACCTAGTGTCCTCGTCCTTTCCGCCTTTAAGCCCCAAAGAGCAGAGTACGGGGGTCAATGTGAAAGATAAAACTAGAGAGATTGTTAGCGCAATCGCAATCGTTAGCGCCAGAGGCGCAAACATCTTGCCTTCCATACCTTGTAGCGATAGCAAAGGTAGGAAGACCAAAATGATGATGCCTACCCCATATAACACCGGTTTTCCAACATCGGAGGCTGCTTCTAAGATGTAGTGATCTTTCGAGAATACGGGCTTGTTGCCGTCTGCCTGCGCCGCACCCAATCGCGCGAAAGCGTTCTCTACAACCACCACGGCTCCATCCACCATCAATCCAATCGCAATAGCTAAGCCACCTAACGACATAAGATTGGCCGATAAGCCAACTCTACCCATGATCAAAAATGTCATCAGCGGTGTTAATACGAGAGTGCATACAACAATGAGACTAGAGCGTACATCTCCCAAGAACACAAACAGAACAATGACTACGAGTACAACACCTTCAAGAAGCACTTTCACCACGTTTTCAAGTGCCGCATCAACAAGATCGGTTCTATCGTAAAACGGAACGATTTTTAAACCATCGGGCAATTGGTTGGTGTCATTGATAATC
>JAYWIG010000329.1:0-6405 GCA_043789035.1 Betaproteobacteria bacterium | reverse complement strand
GGCTGATAAATATTCAAGGCCAGATTTAATCTTGAAGTTCAGTGCCTTGGCGATGATGCTGAGTGCCATTGGATTGCTGCTTTCTGGTGGAAGCGTTTCGGCCATCAGTATCGCTTTGCTAGCGTTTTATTTGTTTTCTGCGGCCCAAATGCCGCTCGTTGAAGCCTATGCGATAGGCGTCTCAAAAGGGCATGCTGGTGCATACGGCGATATGCGAGTTTGGGGTTCACTTGGCTTTGTTTTTGCAGTTGTTGCCTGTGGGCCGTTTCTCGATTGGGCGGGGCGAACCACCCTGCCTTGGGTTGTGGCGGGGATCAGCGCGATTCTGTTTTTGAGTTGCATGGGCTATAAGCCCACGAAAGTGGCAAAGGCGAGTACCAGTGCAACACCAATTTCGCATATTTTGCGCAAGCCCGAAGTGAGTTTGCTGTTGGCCTCATGCACATTGCATGTGTTTGCCCATTCTGCGCTCTACGGATTTTTCTCGTTATTCCTAGCAAAGCAAGGTTTCAATGGGGCTTCAATTGGCGCACTTTGGGCTGTAGGCGTTATTACCGAAATTGTTTGGTTCAAAGTACAACAACGGTTTTTCCAACGCCTAACTTCTCATTTCGTGATTGTTTGCTGTGCCGCTGTTGCTGCCATAAGGTTTGGATGTCTTGGCGCCATGAATGGGATGAGCATAGGGTGGGTGGAGGTGCTTTTCATCGTCGCACTCCAAGCAAGTCATGCCCTAACGTTTGCGGCACATCACACAGCGATTATGAATAAAATGCATGAGTGGTTTAGCCAGGCTCAGCAGGCAAGGGCGCAGGCGTTCTTTGTTGCCGTTGTTTACGGAGCGGGCGGCGCCGCTGGCACTTTTGTCGCAGGCCAGTTGTGGGCTGAGGTTAGCCCTGCTTGGGCTTTTTATGGTGCTGCCATTGCCTCGCTACTGGCATTTGCTTTAGCGTCGATTGCTGCCATGGGACGTTTTGCAAAAACTTAATCGGCAGATTGCGAGAACATTTGCGATAATCCAAGGCTACAGGTAAACAAGAACAAGCTGAGGAGCAAAACATGTTGACATCTTCGAACCTATTTAAACGCATTGCACTTGCCGCAGCGCTTTCTGTGCCGATCGCACTATTAGGATGCCAGTCGGTCAAAACAACTTCTAGTGGCGTGGTTGGCATTGATCGTACTCAGATGATGTCGCCGCTAGTATCTGAACAGCAGCTACAAGCTGGGGCTGCCCAAAGTTATGCACAGGTGTTGCAATCCGAACAAAGCAAAGGGCACCTAAACGCCGATGTAGCGATGACTAATCGAGTTCGTGCGATTGCCTCTCGCATTACGCCGACAACTGGCACGTTTAGGCCGGATGCACCCAGCTGGAAATGGGAAGTCAATGTGATTCAGTCAGACCAGCTAAATGCTTGGTGCATGCCCGGCGGGAAAATCGCTTTCTATAGCGGCATCATCACCAAACTACAACTCACTGACGACGAAATTGCCGCGATCATGGGGCATGAAATCGCCCATGCTTTGAGGGAACACGGACGTGAGCGAGCATCTGAACAAATTACTGCGGGTTTGCTCGTTAACGTTGGGGTTGCTGCCGCTGGTGGTGGCAAGGCTGCCATGGACATGGCCGGTTTGGCTTACAACGTTACGGTAGGTTTGCCCAATAGCCGAACCCATGAAACTGAAGCCGATCGGATTGGAATTGAGTTGGCTGCACGGGCTGGCTACGATCCGAAAGCGGCTATTTCTCTTTGGCAAAAAATGGCCAAAATGAGCGGCGGTGGGGGGCCGGGCTTTCTATCCACCCATCCTTCGAACGAAAGCCGCATTAAAGACTTGGAAGGTTATGCTGTTCGCGTTCAGCCACTTTTTGAGCAGGCAAGAACTAGACGCTAGTGATTGTTGCTATGCAATAATATTGACCCTACCTAGTCATTCATCGAAATATCCATCGAAACTGTTGCCATGAGCCTGATTCCGCAAACTCTTTACGACAAACTCTGGAATGAGCATGTTGTTCATTCAGAAGCCGATGGAACGGCCTTGATTTATATAGACCGTCACCTACTCCATGAAGTAACTAGCCCACAAGCTTTCGAGGGCCTGGCAGTGGCGGGGCGTAAGCCTTGGCGAATTTCTGCAAATTTGGCCGTGGTTGACCATAATGTGCCCACGACAGATCGATCAGGTGGCACTGCGGGAATCGTCGATGAAATTTCTCGCTTGCAGGTTCAGACGCTCGATGACAATGCCAAGAAATACGGTTTAACGTATTTTAATATCAACGATAATCGCCAAGGTATTGTTCACGTGATTGGGCCTGAGCAGGGCGCAACTCTGCCGGGCATGACGGTTGTTTGCGGTGATTCGCACACCAGCACTCACGGCGCGTTTGCTTGTTTGGCTTTTGGGATCGGCACGTCGGAGGTCGAGCATGCGCTTGCTACTCAGTGCTTGAATGCCAAAAAGATGAAAAATATGCTTGTCCAAGTGGAAGGCAAGGTCGGCAAAGGTGTCACTGCAAAAGACATCGTACTGGATGTAATTGGAAAAATTGGCACTGCTGGTGGTACCGGCTACGCGATTGAATTCGGTGGCTCTGCGATTCGAGCGCTCAGCATGGAGGGTCGCATGACCTTGTGCAATATGGCCATCGAAGCAGGAGCACGTTCGGGCATGGTTGCTGTGGATCAAACCACAATTGATTATTTAAAGAATCGCCCGATGGGGCCGCAGGGCCTTGAGTGGCCAGTTGCGGTTGAGCAATGGAAAAATTATTGCTCAGACCCTGGCGCAAAGTTTGATTCGGTCATAGCTGTCGACGCAGCGTCGATTCGCCCACAGGTAACTTGGGGTACTTCACCAGAAATGGTCCTATCAATTGACGGTCGAGTGCCCGATCCAGAAAAAGAAAAAGATCCAGTTAAGCGCGAAGGCATTGAGCGTGCGCTGGTGTATATGGGGTTGGACCCAAACACAGCGATTGTGGATATTCGAATCGATAAGGTTTTTATCGGTTCTTGCACGAACTCACGGATTGAAGATTTACGGGCCGCCGCTGCTGTTGTTCGCGGTAAGCAAAAAGCCTCGAATGTAAAAGTTGCAATGGTTGTCCCCGGCTCTGGTTTGATTAAAGCGCAGGCCGAGGCCGAAGGGTTAGACAAGATATTTAAAGCCGCCGGCTTTGAGTGGCGTGAAGCTGGATGTTCAATGTGCTTGGCCATGAATGCAGATCGTTTAGAGCCGGGCGAGCGTTGTGCTTCGACTTCGAATCGTAACTTCGAAGGCAGGCAGGGCGCTGGGGGTAGAACGCACTTGGTCAGCCCAGCCATGGCTGCTGCTGCTGGGGTGGCTGGTCATTTTGTCGACGTTTCAAGAATATAGGGTTTGGCGATGAAAGCATTAACAGTTCACCGCGGTTTAGTGGCTCCCATGGATAGAGCGAACGTCGATACAGACGCGATTATTCCTAAGCAGTTTTTGAAATCGATTAAGCGCACTGGCTTTGGGCCGAATTTGTTTGATGAATGGCGTTATCTTGATAAGGGTGAGCCGGGGATGGACAACAGCGTTCGCCCTCTCAACCCTGATTTCGCCTTGAATCAATCTCGCTACAAAGGCGCGTCAATATTGGTGGCTCGCAAAAATTTTGGTTGCGGCTCATCCAGAGAGCATGCACCCTGGGCGCTGGAAGATTATGGCTTTAGAGTTGTAATAGCACCTTCTTTTGCAGATATTTTCTTCAACAATTGCTACAAAAATGGTGTGTTGCCAATTCGATTGTCGGAAACCGATGTCGAGTGGTTGTTTCACCAAATGTACGGTTTCGTAGGTTTCGAATTAGTCGTTGATTTGCCTGCGCAAAAGCTCGTGACAAGCGATGGTTCTCGTGCTTTCGATTTTGAGATCGACGATTTTCGTAAATACTGCATGCTCAATGGCTTGGACGAGATTGGTCTGACGTTGCGCCATGCCGACAAGATTCGCGACTTTGAAGCCAAACGAATTACGACGAAACCATGGTTAGCCAAAACCTTGGCTCTTAACTCATAGCCGCGCCCCGACGATTACCTACACTTTAAACAAATCCCGGCCGGCTTGAAACTCAAGCTGGCCTTTTTAATTTTTGAATTACCTGAAAGTAAATGATGACGACGACGAAGAAAATTGCAATTCTTGCCGGTGACGGCATTGGCCCAGAAATTACTGTGCAAGCGGTTCGTGTGCTTAAAGCGATTGAATCCTCGTCTTTGAAGTTTGAGCTTACCTCGGCAGCTGTTGGTGGTGCTGGTTTCGATTTGTCAGGCGATCCATTGCCAGCAGAAACATTAGCGATTTGCGAAGCGTCGGATGCCATTTTGTTTGGTGCTGTCGGTGGCCCACAGTATGACAACTTGCCCCGCGCACAAAGACCGGAGCAGGGCTTGCTGCGTTTGCGCAAGCATTTTGATTTGTTCGCCAATTTGCGGCCTGCCATTGTGTATCCGGAGCTTGCTCATGCATCCACGCTAAAAGCGGAAGTAGTGGCTGGTTTAGATTTGCTTATCCTTCGCGAACTTACCAGTGATATTTACTTCGGCCAGCCTAGAGGTGTACGAGTCACAGAATCAGGCGAGCGCGAGGGCTTCGATACCATGCGCTACACCGAATCTGAAATCCGTCGTATTGCTCACAGCGGTTTTCAAGCGGCGCGCAAAAGGAGTAAAAAGCTATGTTCCGTCGATAAAGCTAACGTGCTGGAAACCACACAATTTTGGCGTGACATTGTGATCGAAGTCCATAAAGAATACCCCGACGTTGAGCTCTCGCACATGTATGTGGATAACGCTGCTATGCAGTTGATTCGGAATCCAAAACAGTTTGATGTGATCGTAACTGGCAACATGTTCGGTGACATCTTAAGTGATGAAGCGTCGATGCTGACTGGCTCGATCGGCATGTTGCCGTCTGCTTCGTTGAACGCAAAAGGTTTTGGTATGTATGAGCCAATTCACGGTTCTGCGCCTGATATCGCTGGTCAGGGCAAGGCGAATCCGTTGGCCACCATTTTGTCAGTGGCTATGATGTTGCGCTTCTCTCTCGGGCTAGCTGAATTGGCGGATAAGGTTGAGGCAGCGGTGCGCAAAGTTCTCGCACAAGGTCATCGTACTGCCGATATTTCAGAAGTTGGCAAGCCGATCATCAGTACCTCGCAAATGGGCGATGCCGTGATTGCTGCGCTTAGCTAAGTCGTTATTAATGAATTGTTTCGATAGGAGTGCGTTGTGAACGTAGGATCAAAAGTAGGTTTTGTAGGTTGGCGGGGTATGGTCGGTTCGGTGCTGATGCAGCGCATGCAGCAAGAAAAGGATTTCACCTTAATCGCGCCCACATTTTTTAGTACATCTGCGGCTGGCGGCCAAGGGCCGGTACTTGACGGCAAAGCAACAGGCGCATTACAAAGCGCAAACGATATCGCGGCACTGTCTGCGATGGATGCTGTTATTAGCTGCCAAGGTGGCGATTACACGAATGACGTTTATCCAAAGCTTCGAGCGTCTGGTTGGAAAGGCTACTGGATTGATGCCGCGTCTTCATTGCGAATGAATGACGATGCCATCATCATCTTAGACCCACTTAATCAAAAGGTGATTGATAGTGCCATCGCCAATGGCGTAAAGAACTATATCGGCGGTAATTGCACTGTGAGTTTAATGATGATGGGTATCAACGGGCTCATTAATGAAAACTTGATCGAATGGGCTGTGGCCATGACCTACCAAGCCGCCTCTGGAGGTGGTGCCCAGCACATGCGCGAATTAATTTCGCAGATGGGCGTAAGTCATGCCAGCGTAGCGCAGCTCTTGGCCGATACAAAATCAAACATTCTTGATATTGATGCCCAGCTAATCGATGCAATGCGGAGTTCATCGTTCCCAGTGACGAACTTTAGCGTACCGCTAGCAGGAAGTTTGATTCCTTGGATTGACAAGGATTTGGGCGACGGCAATGCCAAAGAAGAGTGGAAGGGACATGCCGAGATGAATAAAATTCTTGGCCTGCCGCAAAGTGGCCCAGGTTCTATTCCTGTCGAAAGTACTTGTGTGCGTATCGGTTCTATGCGGTGTCACAGCCAAGCGTTGACCCTAAAGCTCAAAAAGGATATTCCCTTGGCCGAGATTGAATCATTAATTGCAAACGGTAATCAATGGGTAAAGTATGTGCCGAACACGAAAGAGGCTTCAGTGCTGGAACTGACACCGACAGCGGTTTCGGGAACTATGGACATTGCGGTGGGACGGGTGCGAAAGCTGAAATTCCCCGACGGGCACTATGTAAGCGTATTTACCGTCGGTGACCAGCTTTTATGGGGTGCAGCGGAGCCACTACGCAGGATGTTGAGAATTTTGCTCAACAAGC
>JAYWIG010000328.1:0-6462 GCA_043789035.1 Betaproteobacteria bacterium | reverse complement strand
ATTTATTGGTGCATCGCGTACCTGCTGGTGTGGATGACGCAGCTAAAGTAAAAGCATCTTATTTAGCAGCGGTTGCCCATGGCACTGAAAAATGCACTTTAATTTCTCGTGAAAAAGCCACTGAGTTGCTAGGCACTATGCTCGGCGGTTACAACATTTTGCCGCTGGTCGATATGCTCGATGATGCAGTCGTTGGCAAAGCCGCTGCCGAATCATTGAAGAAAACCTTGCTCATGTTCGACGCGTTTCATGACGTGCAACTGAAAGCAGAAAAAGGTAACGCGAACGCAAAAGCTGTAATGCAGAGTTGGGCCGATGCCGAGTGGTTTACTAGCCGCCCTGAAGTTGCCAAGAGCCTTACCCTAACCGTTTTCAAAGTTACTGGCGAAACCAACACTGACGATCTTTCCCCAGCGCCTGACGCTTGGAGCCGCCCTGATATTCCGTTACACGCATTGGCGATGTTGAAAAATACTCGCGACGGCATTACTCCGGAAGAAGATGGCAAGCGCGGCCCAATCAAGTTCATTAAAGAGCTCGCTGCAAAGGCCGACTTAGTGGCTTATGTTGGCGACGTGGTTGGTACGGGTTCTTCGCGTAAGTCAGCCACCAATTCAGTGCTTTGGTTTACAGGCCAAAACATTCCATTTGTACCAAATAAAAAATTCGGTGGTGTTTGCCTCGGCAACAAAATTGCACCGATTTTCTATAACACCATGGAAGATGCCGGCGCATTGCCAATCGAACTCGACGTTAGCCAAATGAATATGGGCGACGTCATCGAGTTGCGCCCTTTTGAAGGCAAGGCGTTGAAAGACGGCAAAGTGATTGCTGAATTCACCGTAAAGAGTGATGTGCTGTTCGACGAAGTACGTGCCGGTGGCCGTATACCATTGATCGTTGGCCGTGGCTTAACTGCCAAAGCTCGCGAAGCATTGGGTATGCCTCCATCAACCCTATTCCGTTTGCCACAAAGCCCAGCCGATACCGGCAAGGGCTACACTTTGGCACAGAAAATGGTTGGTCGCGCATGTGGCTTGCCTGAAGTTAATGGACAACAAAAGGGAGTTCGTCCCGGCACTTACTGTGAGCCTAAGATGACTTCCGTTGGTTCACAAGACACCACCGGCCCAATGACACGTGATGAATTAAAGGACTTAGCCTGCTTGGGCTTCTCATCAGACCTGGTGATGCAATCGTTCTGCCACACAGCCGCCTACCCAAAACCAGTTGATGTGAAGATGCATCACGAGTTGCCGGACTTCATGAGCAACCGTGGAGGCATTAGCTTGCGCCCTGGCGACGGCATTATTCACTCATGGCTCAACCGCATGTTGCTGCCAGATACTGTTGGTACTGGTGGCGATAGCCATACCCGCTTCCCTATCGGAATTTCATTCCCAGCGGGCTCTGGCTTGGTGGCGTTTGCGGCAGCCACGGGCGTTATGCCTCTCGATATGCCTGAGAGCGTTCTAGTACGCTTCAAAGGCAAGATGCAGCCAGGCGTTACCCTGCGCGACTTGGTTCACGCAATTCCGTTGTATGCGATCAAAGCTGGCCACTTAACTGTAGCTAAGCAAGGTAAGAAGAATCTATTCTCCGGCCGTATTTTAGAAATCGAAGGATTGCCAGATCTAAAAGTCGAGCAAGCCTTTGAATTGGCGGATGCTTCTGCCGAGCGTTCGGCTGCGGGTTGCACCGTGGCATTGAACCAAGCGCCCGTGATCGAGTATTTAACTAGCAACATCACCTTGTTAAAAACCATGATTTCACAAGGTTATGCTGACCCTCGTTCAATTGCGCGCCGTATTAAAGCGATGGAAGCGTGGTTGGCAGCTCCTAACCTGCTTGAAGGCGATGCCGATGCGGAATATGCTGCCATTATCGAAATCGATTTGGCTGAAATTACCGAACCAATCGTTTGCTGCCCAAATGACCCAGATGATGCAAAAACTTTAAGCGATGTTGCTAACGCGAAGATTGATGAAGTATTCATCGGTTCATGCATGACTAATATTGGCCACTTCCGTGCCGCATCGAAGCTGCTCGAAGGCAAGCGCGATATTCCTGTGAAACTTTGGATGGCACCACCTACCAAGATGGATGCAACCCAACTTTCTGAAGAAGGCCACTACGGTGTCTTCGGTGCTGCAGGCGCCCGTATGGAGATGCCGGGCTGCTCATTGTGTATGGGCAACCAAGCACAGGTAAAAGAAGGTGCAACCGTGATGAGTACGAGCACGCGTAACTTCCCGAATCGCTTAGGAAAGAATACGTTTGTATATTTGGGTTCTGCGGAGTTAGCAGCGATTTGCTCCAAGCTCGGTCGCATTCCAACCAAAGAGGAATACTTAACCGACATGGGCGTGCTCAACGCCAATGGCAGCACAATTTACAAGTACTTAAATTTCGACCAAATGCCTGATTTTCAGAAAGCAGCAGACTCAGTTACAGCCTAAAAATTAGTCGCTCAATATAAAGCGGGTAGTTTTAACAAACTGCCCGCTTTTTTTCGATCTGCTTTTTAGAGCAAGCCGAATTACCTAGGCAGATAGTCGTCCGGTGCACCGGAAGGAATCGGTGGATGTGTCTTTAGCGTCTCTTCGAACTCCATTAGCAACTTGCGAATTGGACCACGAACCCAACCGTCTTCCATCGCCGCATCGGTTTCTTCTTTGGGGTCGCGTTTGAGATTGAACAGTGCGGGAGTTTCTAAGTGGATTGGCCCAGTATTGGGCTCTTTCTCAAGTATAAAGTGCAATTTCCAATGTCTCCACTTCACGGCTCTTAACTCTTTTTTGATATAGAAAACAAAGCCTTCGCGAGCGGGTTCGTCGGATTTACCTAACCATTGCGCTAGGTGCGACACTCCATCAATTGGGCGGTCGCTAGGTAACGGTGCCAAAGCAACATCGGCCAAAGTCGCAAAAAGATCAGTCACGTGGATAACGTCATCGCTTTTCACGCCAGCGCTAACATGCTTTGGCCAACGCACGATTAAAGGAACCCGCAAGCCACCTTCCATTGCAGTGTGATAAGTGCCTGTCCATTGCCCTGCCGTACCGCGCCAAGGGCGACGAAACTCCGGCCCATTATCACTGGCAAAAATGAATATGGTCTCCTTAGCAAGTCCTAATCGTTCAACTTCATCTAATAATTGCCCGGTTCGAAAATCCAGTTCTATCATCGAATCGGCGAACTCACCAACCCCGCTTTTACCCACGAAATCAGGGTGCGGCAAGGTCGGAAAATGCAAATGAGTGAACGGCACATACAAAAAGAAAGGCGTTTTTTTAGCTGCGTTACGCTGCATGAAAGCGATGCTTTTAGCCACGATTTCCGACTCGATCAAACGACGTTTGTTTAGATCGTAATCAGCCACGTTACGCGCTGCTTCGCCTGCAAAACCTTCCATCACCTGCGGAATATCAACCACTGAAGCATCGAAACCAGGCGCGCTAGTAAACATAGTTTCGTTACTTGTGCGCGGAATTCCGTACCACTCATCGAACCCTCTGTCATTAGGGTAGCGGCCAGGCCTATCGCCAAGGTGCCACTTACCAAACATACCGGTGGCATAACCCTTAGATTTAAGCAGCTGCGGCAATGTAACTTCCCAAGGGTGAATACCTTGCGGCAGCCCGGATGGAACTGACTGCAAGGCACCAGTGCGAATCGGATGCCTACCCGTCATTAATGCAGATCGTGTGGGGACGCAATCGCTCTCGACGTTAAAGTTTAAGAACTGCAAACCCTCGCAAGCCAGTTGATCGATTCGAGGGGTAGGTGCACCACGCAATGCGCCACCGCCGTAGCAACCCAACTCACCCCAACCTAAGTTATCGGCAAGGACCAAAACAATATTCATCGGCCACTCTTATTCAAGGTTGATTTTTCGCTCGGCAATCAGCTTGCCCCAACGCTCTCGATCAGCAATTAGCTGTTTGCGAAATTCTTCAGGAGTCGTCTTAGCAATCTCCATTGATGACTGCTGAAGTTTGTCGCGCAGCCCCGCGTCACTTATCGTCGTTGCAATGGCAGATCGCAGCTTCGCGAGCGCCGCCTCGTCAATGCCAGCAGGCGCAAACAGTGCCGCCCATTGCGGTACGTCAATATCACCGGCACCAGACTCGATAAGGGTAGGTACTGTCGGCAACATTGATGATCGGGCACGGGTGGAGACGGCAAGAGCAATGAGCTTTCCAGATTTGATATGAGGCAATACTGCAGCTGCCCCAAGAACTGCAAATGGCACTTGCCCGCTCATTACATCGACTACCGCTTGGCCGCCACCCTTGTACGGAACATGGAGCATATCAATACCCAAGTTCAGCGCCGCGAGTTCACCCACTAAATGTTGAATAGAGCCTTGACCAGACGTTGCATACGGAACTTGTCCTGGCTTGGCTTTGGCTAAGGCTTGCAGCTCTTTAACGCTACGCACATTGGCGCTCGGTGCAGCCACCAACACAATAGGTTGAACGGTAAGCACTGCCACGGGGACAAACGATTTCACCAAATCCCATTTCAACGACGAGCGGAATAAAGGCAATAGCGATACCGAATCGGACGCTACCAAGAAAGTATGTGCGTCCTTAGCACTGGCTAAAACACTATCAACTCCAAGGGAACCATTTCCGCCCGGTTTATTGTCGACGGTGACCGTTTGACCAATTCGCGCTCGAACCGAGTCGCCGACCAATCGAGCGGCAATATCGTTAGAACCACCAACAGGGAATGGAACAACCCATCGCAAGCCTTGCTTGGGCCACTCATCTGCGATCGCATGACCAAGCAAACTAGTCAAGCAAAGCGAAGTGCATAGAAGCACGTTGAAGAGCGGTAACGATTGCATCGGTTAATTACTGCTTCTTGCCAATGAACACCCCATTGACTGCTCCGCTTGCCCATTGCCCTTGCATCGTTCCACTGGTGTCAACACTGCCATTAAAGTTCACTGCAGCCCCAGAAATTATGCCGATCAAGCTCACCTCGTTACCTCCCTTAAAAAAACCTGTCACGGGAAATGAAGCGCTAGTCTTTGATGAAGTCACAGTTCCATTAATCATGCCACTAGGCAAAATGGCGACGTTAAACACACCTTGATCTTCTCCAATATAGTTTCCAGCATAGTTGCCAACGAACGCAGTGACTGCCGCATTTGATGCTATTTGTTGTGGAGCCTGCTGTGCAGTGGGCTGCGCGACAGGCACCACCGTGACCGGACGACCGACAACAATTGCCGCACCAACAGGCGTCGCTTGAACGGAATTGGCAGCATTGACTCTCGATGCGGCAGAACTATTTCGTACCAAGCTAGGTTTATCACGAATCTTGCCGATAATTTGATTCAGGTTATCTAAAAGACTCGCTGCGATTAACTTACCTTCGGGTGTTTTCGAATACCCACCAGCTGAAGCCCATCCCATGCCACCCCAACCCCAGCCACCTAAGCTGAAGTTCATCTTACTGGCTTTGCCCTCCGCACTTGCGACTTGAATGCCTGACCGTACATCAGAGATAAGAATCGTCGTTTCAGCCTCCTTAAACTTTACGCCGCCGGCGAGACCACCAAGTGCTCCAAGAGGGCCAGGAAGTCGTCCAAAAAACCCTCCAATTGAACCACCCACACCGCCGGTTTCTTCGGCAAACTGAATCGCTGGCGTCAGTACGAAATCGGCTGCCTGAATTTGGCCGCCGCCCACGTTAGAACCCTCTTGAAGCATACCTGTTCCAGCGAGTGCCCTCTCTTGTTGCAAAGCCCGTAATCCCGCGCTACGCTCCACGACGGTAAAACAACCTGACTCTTCGACCATCATTCGCAACATAGTGGCTGGTGAACCTAGGCGATAACGCCCCAGATTATTGATAGTTTCCGGGCTTCCCTCAGTAACAGCAAGCGTTCCGAGAGCAGTACTACACTTTTCGATTGTCCCTTGGTTCGACGATTGCGCTAACGCTAGCGGCGTGCCCAGCCCAAACATCGCCGCCGTCACTATACTCAAACCTGTTGAAAAATCTAGCTTAGCCGCCATAACCGTCCTCTCAAGTTACTAGACTCTAAAAGTTTGATCTTAACAAAGGCGGCATAAATACGACAGAACAAGCAATTTACAAAGGTGTCCTCAAGACTTCGTTTATCCTGAGCAGCCGCACTATTTACCAGCCCCAAAATGAGATTGGCATGACATTTAGCATAGGATGGTCGAAAGTAAGGCCAACTTTTCTCGTAGCTTTTGCAATTGCTCTAACTTGCAATCCAATCAGTGTTTTTGCGCAAGCATCAGAGACTGAGCAATCAGAAAACTCTGCAAACACCACCGTTGTGAACGTCCGCGGAAGGCAAACACTGCAGCAAAGGTTTATGGCACCTAGCTCCATGGTGGTGATTGATCGGCAAGATATTGAAAACATGGGTGCTAACAGCATTGGCGATATTCTTCGCCAGACACCAGGACTACA
>JAYWIG010000327.1:0-6530 GCA_043789035.1 Betaproteobacteria bacterium | reverse complement strand
GCCGCACTCCCTATCGACTTTGACGACTGGCCGATTGGTTTGCAAAAGTATTCGTATTTGCTTAACGAAAATGGCGGCATTGAAGATGATTTGATGCTGACTAACTGTGGCAATCATGTACGAATGGTGGTGAATGCCGGCAATGGAGATCATGACTTGACGCTGCTTCAACACTTAGCGCCGGCTCTCAACTTTGTATGGGTAGACGCTGCGTTGCTTGCGCTGCAAGGGCCTGACGCTGAAAGTGTGCTTTGCCAACTTGATGAGAAGGCTGCCGGGCTTACATTTATGCAAACGGTCACCTTGAACTTATTAGGTGCTGCCTGTTTTACTTCGCGCTCTGGCTACACGGGGGAAGATGGCTATGAAATTTCTATTCCTCTCTCGCACGCACCCCAAGTTGCTCAATATTTGCTTAACGACGTACGAGTAAAGCCTATTGGCTTAGGCGCAAGGGACACGCTGCGCCTTGAGGCTGGTTTACCTCTACACGGCAACGATATTTCCCCTACAACTACACCGATTGAAGCTAGTTTAGCTTTTGCAATTCCTAAGAGTCGCCGTAAAGGGGGCAAAAAGGCTGCGGGCTACCCAGGTGCGGAAGTCCTTGATGCTACATGGTCGGGTGAAAAACCGGTAGTCCGCAAACTCGTCGGTTTGCAGTCAGATGAAGCAATTCCCATTCGTGCGCATTGCGCTATAGAAAGTCAATCAGGCTTGATTGTTGGCGAAGTTACCAGCGGTACAGTTTCGCCAAGCCTCGGTAAACCTATCATGTTGGCGTACATCGCTGTTGATGCAATCAGCGGTAACTCATCACTCAATGCAGTTGTTCGAGATAAGCGACCTGCAGTTGTCAAAACCGCGCTACCGTTCGTCGAAAAAAGATACAAACGACATTAATTTTTAGCTTGAGCATACGTCTGAGCATCCATTGCTCAGGCTAGCTACACCGTTCATGACTTAGTTCCTTAGCAAGGGCCTTTAACGCCGCTACATTTGAGAAATTGGGTAGTTGTGCGACTTGGGTTCGCTTAGTTTTGATAGCTAAGGGTTTAGTTCATGATGGAAAAATTCTACTTATCACCGCTTACAGAAGAAGCTGAACCTGTAGGCGAGGTGGCGGCTGATTGGCCGAAATCAACTCGATCTGCGGATAATGTTGATATTGCGGATGCCTATTCGTGTTCCGCCTGGGTATCGAACACCGGTTTGGTACGCGCCCACAATGAAGACTATTGTTTTGCCGACGATGCACTCGGGTTATACGTACTAGCCGATGGTATGGGTGGCTATAACGCAGGCGAAGTGGCTAGTAGGTTAGCCGTGGATGAGCTAAGGCTGAGAGTTCCGGAACGTTATATCGCCTCTGCGGATTCAACCCAAAAAGAAAAGTTGTTGGTCGAAGCAACCATATTGGCCAACAAATCCATCCTGAAAACCGCGAAAACTCGGCCCGAATGCCTCGGCATGGGAACAACGCTAGTTTCAGTATTAATTGGTTCAAACAAGGTAAAGCTAGGTGTAGGCATACCGGTGAACGCCTCGATCGCTCATATTGGCGATTCCCGTGCTTATTTTTATGCTGCCGCTGCAGCTCGATTGTCTCTGCTCACAAAAGATCACTCGGTGGGGCAAGAATTAGTAGACCGTGGTGCGATGACTCCTCAGGAATTGCTCAAATTCCCTATGCGGGGCGTTCTTACCAGGGCTCTCGGTGTGGAAGCGGATATCAGCGTCGACACTTTGAGCATTAATCTTGCCGAAGGCGATGCAATTTTGCTTTGTTCTGACGGTTTGAGTGACATGTTGGCCTTGCCTGATATGGAAAAAATAGTCCAAAGGCATTTCAAAATCCAGACCAAAACAGCCTGCGCAGATGCTGCAAATGAGTTGGTCTGTTTCGCACTTAAAAGAGGCGGTACCGATAACGTATCCGCCATGATCATTTCGACTGGGTTGGTAGCCGATATCGCTATGACTCGTACATTGGAGAGTTAATTGGAAGAGCGCACGACAGAGCTAACCGCAAGGCTTGTTATTAGCCAAGGCGATGCACTGATGCAGGTTGTCACGATTGATAAGGAGGCGATGACAATTGGTCGCAGACCTTACAACGATGTTTGCTTGGATGATTTAACGGTGAGCGGCGAGCATGCTGTTGTTCGAACAATTAATGGCGAGCGGTTCATTCTTGATTTGAATTCTAGAAATGGTTGCGTCGTTAATAGTATTGCCGTTGAAAAGCAGCTACTGGTCGATGGCGACATTATTGATATTGGCGCTTTTCGGTTGAAGTTTGTGATTGAACGACAAAACCCAGAATTGACAAAGATTAGTAACAAGCCTGTAGGCGATTCAGGCAACGCAAAAGTGACTCAAATTAATGGTAAGGGGCGCGGTAAGGAAGTGAACTTATCGCAGCCAATTACCAGTTTAGGCAAGGCGGGTGCCCATGTCGCCGCCATCGGTAGGCGTAATGGTGGTTTTTACCTTACGCACATCGAAGGGCTGACTGTGCCCTTAATAAATGGTGAACCGGCCGGCATTGGCTCGCATGTATTAATGGACGGCGATGCGATTGAGCTAGGCGGAACGATGTACCGCTTTAACCTTACGCTTTAACCTGTTTAGTTGAACAGGAAAAATCGCATATGTTTGCGCGATGGATAAGCTCTCGGTGGTTGCGAATAGTATTGGGGCTAGTGTTAGTCGGGTGCGTTAGTGCAGAAAGAGTTTTCTACGCTAATTCGGGACAAAGTTCATTCATTGAGCAGCTCGATTTTTTTGTTTACGATAGTCGCTTAAACCTTTCAGATAACACCCAAAGTAAAGCGACTGACGCAAACATTGTCATCGTCGATATTGATGAAAATTCGCTAGCGCAATTTGGGCGGTGGCCTTGGAAACGTAGCCAAATCGCCTCGCTCATTACAAAGATTAATGATGCCAAACCTGCCGTCATTGCCACCGATATCGTCTTTGCAGAACCGTCCTCAGATGATGCGGTTTTGCGCGCTGCTTTCGAGCGCGCGCCCATAGTACTTGGGTATTACTTTGGACATGAAGCCAAGATCGCTTCAGTTGGCCAGCTACCTTCGGCAAGCTTTTCTGCGACCGATATGAAAGGTGCTACGCTATGGCAGACCTATGCCGCAAATGCAAAGAGTTTTGAGGGCTTATCTGCTGGTTTTTTCAATCCGATTATCGACAATGACGGCCGGGTGCGGCGTCTTCCTGTATTTGCAGAGTTTGATGGCAAAATTTACGATTCCTTTGCGGTAGCAATTCTTAAAAAATACTTAGGTAATAGTACGTTATCTGTGCAGCAAGATAGGCTGGCGTGGCTGGCGGGCTTAGAGCAGAACAATAAAAAAGTTCAGCTACAAAATGCACAGCTACCTATGTCACAAAGCTTTACGGCATTAGTGCCATTTCAAAAGAAAAATGGCGTAGTTTCTAATGAAGCGCGGTTTCGATATATTTCTGCGGCAGCAATTCTTGATGGCAGAGTTGATCAAGGCTTACTCACCAATAAAATAGTGCTGCTAGGCACGTCTGCAATCGGTATTGCGGACCTTCGTTCAACGCCCGTTAACCAAGTTCTACCTGGCGTAGAAACCCATGCAACTTTGATCGCGGGTGTACTTGCGAATCAGGTAAAACAACAGCCAGCGAATTCATCTGAAATGGCCGCGATATTGCTAGCCGCTGTTGGTATTTGCTTAGCGGTTGTGTTTGCCTGTGTCGGTGCCAGTGGCTTGGTGTTTATGGGCTTTACTGGTGAGATCGCCCTTGTTACTTTGTTTAGTGCTTCGTATGCTTCGTTTGGTTGGTGGTTGCCTTCGGCGTCGGCTTACCTGATGGTAGCTGGCTTGGCTATATTGAATTTGTTACTCGGCTACTGGGGCGAGGGCAGGGCGCGCAAAGCCATGCAGAACCTCTTCGGTGAGTACGTGCCAGCCCATTTAGTTGAGCAAATGAGCCGCGAACCTCAAAAATTTGCTTCCATGCGTAGCGAGAATCGAGAGCTCACAATGCTGTTTGCCGATGTACGAGGTTTTACCCGCATTGCAGAAGGTATGAACCCAGAGTTATTACATGAGTTTATTAATGATTACCTCACCGCGATGACCGATGTTATTCACCGCCACGGTGGCACGGTGGATAAGTACATTGGCGATGCGATTATGGCTTTTTGGGGGGCACCGTTGAATGACTCCCAGCATGCCGAACATGCAGTTGCCGCAGCCTTAGAAATGCTGCAAGAGGCTAAGCGACTAAGTGTTTTTTTTGAGCGCAGGGGCATGCCACCGCTTGTCATTGGTATAGGTGTAAACACTGGCGTAGTTTGTGTAGGTGATATGGGTTCGAAGTCCCGCCGGGCCTATACTGTTCTGGGCGATGCGGTCAATCTCGCGTCTCGGTTCGAGACTATGACAAAAACTTATTCTGTACCACTTATTTTGGGGGAAGCGACTGCAGTAAAGCTTGCACCCCATGAAGTTGTTTCGCTGGGGCAAGCCGCCGTTCAGGGCAGGGCTGACCCTGTAACTATATTCACCGCGACGCAGTTTTCCAGTATCGAGCAGCAAGTAAAGTGTTTGGCCAATACTAATACCAATACACAGACAAGCATCGAAGGCTATCGAGATATATCGCCCGCGGAAGCGGAAGAAAATGCGGCTTAAAGTACTGGGCTGCAGCGGTGGCATTGGCCAAGACGAGGGCCAAATTGCGAGAACTAGCTCGTTTCTGCTCGATAACGATATTTTGCTTGACGCAGGTACTGGCGTAGAAGATTTAACCGTCGATGAATTGGCAGTGATCGACCATGTATTTTTAACGCATTCGCACCTTGATCACATCGCTGCATTGCCGTTGTTAGTCGATTCGGTTGGCAATCGCCGCGATAGGCCTTTGATCGTACATGCTCTGCCTGAGACCATCGTCGCCCTAAAAACGCATATCTTTAACTGGGTGATTTGGCCTGATTTCTCTGAAATTCCTCATTACGACAGGCCTTGGATGCGTTTTAGTCCATTGTCGATTGGAGCAACCGTCGAGATACCTGCAATACATAGCTCGGGTGCCGACGCACCGGGAGAAATGCGATTGATCAGGAGTTTGGCGGCTAATCATACAGTGCCAGCTTTAGCCTTTCATGTGAAAAGCGCCTCCGGTTCCTTGGTTTATTCCGGAGATAACGTGCCAACCGACGATTTTTGGAGCCAAGTGAACGGTATTCGAGACTTAAAGTCGCTGATTATCGAAACTGCTTTTTCTAACAAAGAGCAGGATTTGGCCCTGACTTCCAAGCATATGTACCCCATCGCTTTGGGCGACGCTTTGGCGAAGTTGCAATTGGATGCGAAAATATACCTTACGCACTTTAAACCTGCTGACCGCAGAACGATAGAACAAGAAGTGCAAGCTTGGGCTGGTCGCTATAACCCGCAAATTTTGCGGCGCGGCGATTGCCTAGAAATTTAAAGCATTGGAATTCCATGAATAAGCCCTCGACCGCTTCTACCACTTCTACCACTAAAGCCGACGTTCGCAACTTACGTTCAGATTATCCCGGCAGGCCATACCCATTTTTCGGCCTAACCTTGATCGAATTTATGATCGTGTTGGCGGTGGCTGGCATTTTGGTCGCCATGGTGATTCCGCAAATGCAAAACGCACTCGTCCGCAGTCGTGTGGCCGAAGGTTTGGCTGGCGCTGCGGAGATGAAAGCCATGATTGCAGAGAATGCCAAAAAAGGTTTGGCCGATTTATCGACTGGCGTAAAAGTTCCTGCACCAACCCGCTTGGTAAAGTCGATGACTGTTACCAACACGTCGACAGGTGAAATCGAAGTCAAGTATGGCCAAGATGCTGGTGGCGGCACATTGGTTTTGGTTCCTCACACAGGCGCTATTTCTGCGCCCTCTTCTATTGTGGCTGGTAAGGCGTTGCCCGATGGTGCTTCGCTGCAATGGGCATGTAAGGCAGCGGGTAGTCGCCTCCCGATTGGTGGTTTGGCATCGACTTTGCCAGAGCATGCGCCCGATGGTTGTTAAAGTCGATAGGCGGCCGTCTAGAGGTGTTTTCCTACCATTTGTCTGTGAATTTCATTGCTGGCACAATTTTCGCACGCACTAACTCCTGATATGAATCTACATTTCTTGAGGAGTTAATCGTGTTAAAGAACGTACAAAAAGGTTTTACCTTAATCGAACTGATGATTGTTGTTGCAATCATTGGTATTCTTGCGGCAGTTGCATTGCCAGCGTATCAGGACTACACAGTACGTGCCCGCGTCACGGAAGGCTTATCGATGGCAGCTGCTGCCAAAACGGCGGTTGCGGAGAATGCACAAAGTGGCGCATTGACTTATTCATCAGGTTGGACGGCACCTTCAGCAACGAAGAATGTTAGTTCACTAGCAATCAGTAACAGCGGTGTAATCACAGTAACAACTACGGCTGCAGCAGGCGGCGGCACACTCATCATTACCCCGAACAATGCCGGGGCGGCTTTAGCAA
>JAYWIG010000326.1:0-6547 GCA_043789035.1 Betaproteobacteria bacterium | reverse complement strand
CGAGATAGGCGTTGCATTAGTCAAAGGGCAGGTTGTGACAACTGGTACTTGTATTGTGCCAATACCAGTGATCGCAGGAGATCATGTTCATGTCTCATTCGGCGCTGTGGGTGATATAGAAGTTCGGTTTTTGGTTTGATGTCGATTGAATAACCTTGCTCCCATGCGTTTTGTACGCCTTTTGTTTTGCAAGCCATTCTTTATCATGGTGGCGCTTATTTTGGTGGAGGCGACCTTGCAAGCGGCGGTTACCTATTTCGTGATTGAAGTAGGTAGGGACATCTCTAGAAGTACTTTTAAGCTTGTCGATTTTGTATGGATTGTTCTTGCGCAAGGCGGCTCTTATGCGTTGCATGGCGTAAGTTGGGTGTATGGTGAGCGCGCTGGTTTTACCGCGTATTCCCGCTATATGGCTGGCTTTGCTCGCGACAATCGATTTCAAACTGGGTTGATGGTCGATAAGAGCACTCGCGAACGGGTTGAGCCATTTTTGACCAACGAAACCTTCCACCTGCTATTCGAGACAATGTATGAGTTGGAAGGCGTACTTCAGCTTTTCTTTAGTCTGTTGTTCAGTGCGATTGTGATCGGAATGGAAATTGATGCGGGCTTTCCAGCAGCCTATGCAATTATTTTCGTATTCGTGATGACCATTCAGTATTGCGTGCGCAAGCCAGTATCTGCAGCCTACTTAAACAATCAAACAATGACCAATCGGCTAACCGCGCAAACCTACACCGCGTGGGACAATATTTTTAGCGGCAATCGTTATAACTTCGCGCTTTGGCTTTCGACATTTAAGGCCAAGCTTCGTTTAGCGTTACGGGCTCAAATTCGAGCTATTGTTTGGAGAGAGAGTTTAAGTTCGATTAGCGGTGTGATTGGCCTATGTGTAGTCTTCGCTGTGATGGCTTTGGTTGTTAAAAAAGACATGGGTGATATCACCTTGCTTGCCGGGTTGGCTGCTACTTTGCCCAAGCAAATCGCTATGACGCATGATGTGCATAATCTCGCCATTGGTTGGAACGATTTGTTGGCACTTTGGACGAGAGCGCAAGGCGTCGTTGACAACATGAAGCCTGAACCGACTTCGGAGTTGGAGCCGAGATTAGGTTTTGATCGTTTGGAGTTGCGCCAAGGGGCTACTCAGATGAGTTGCGAAAGCTTAGATGACGCTATGGCCATTGTGATGATGCAGGTCACAGGCCGCATCAACGTGCGCGGCCAAAACGGTTCAGGCAAGTCAAGTTTATTGCTGGCGCTTCGAAAAAACCTGAAAGGCCAAGCGTACTACTGGCCAACGGCAGATCGATTAGCATTTAAATTTTCACAGCTTGAGGATGAGAAAGAGACTGACGATAATGATGAACCGGAGAGTGGCCCTCGTGGTTATTCATCAGGAGAGCAGCAGATCGCAGCACTTGAGGAAATCGTCAATCAAACGCAGGCGAAGATTTACTTGTTAGACGAGTGGGATGCCAACCTTGATGGAGCTAATCGGGCTAAAGCTCAGGAACTCATTAATCGCTTAGCGCAGCGTGCTCGGGTTATAGAAATTTCGCACCGAGATCTTGTTTAGGATTTTTCGAACCAAGCAAGTGCGTCATCCCATAGGCTTTCGCTGCCTTTCCGAAAGTAACCCATGTGGCCAATACCCTTGTTACCAAAGCGCCTGCCTTCAATTGTTAGTGCCGTAAACGGGGCGTTACTATAGCCTTTAAAGAAAGCGTCCCTCGAAGCTGGCGGGGCCCAGAGATCATCGTCGGAGTTGGCTGCAACAATGGGTGTTTTTACCTCAGCAAAGTGTTTAAGCTCACTCTGTATGCTCGCATCGTCGAAAAAATAATTTGGGTAGGAGCACCACTTACGCCACTGATGATACACATCAATGGGTAAGTCTTCGCCGCCTATAAAGGCACCGGGCATGTAGCCAGTAAACGGCGTGACGATAGGGCCGAGTACTTTCCATAGAAGCTCGACTTTCAGGCGTTCTGCGAACGGCATGTAACCCGACCAACCAGCCCCGCTGGCGAAGGTGTACAGCTTATTTACGAGTTGATGGTTAGGCATTAACCCAAAGGCGTGTCCGCCATAAGAATGGCCTATCATGTAGATTGGTTTGTGGTTAGCCTTTTTGGTGTGCACTTCATTGAGTACTGCAACTAAATCTTGCCTTGCCCAATCGAGATAATCCATCTTAAAACCTTTGAGCGATTTCGGGGCGCTTTTGCCGATTCCTCGATAATCCAAAGTTGTTACAGCATAACCAGCAGCATTGGCATGTTTTGCAAACCGTTGATAGAAAAATTGCGGTACCGCAGTTGCGCCACCAATGAAAATTTCACTGTGGGCGGGTGTTGACGGTTCGAACCGAGCGGTTTGAATAGCGTATTGGTCGGTAGTGATGACGGTCTGAAAATCATTCGTTGTAGTCATGGTGTTACTTTCTTAACATTGGGATAAGTGCTGCTAATGCATCCCTCAATGGCTTGGGCGATTGCGCAACTCTTGCTTGCATCAGCGCACCTTCGAAGGCTGAAACAACCAGGGCAGCGAGCGGTTTGCTGTTGTTAATTCCGGCGTTCTGTAACGAATCAGCAAGCGCTTGGCGAATACGTGAAAAACTATCCGCAATTGCTTGTCGTAGCTCGATATCAGCCTCAACAGTTTCTAAGGCCACGGTTGCTAAAGGGCAACCAAGTTCATATTTTTGCTGGCTTAGGTTCTTAATCGCGCCTTCGAACCACTGCGCAATCGCATCTGCTGGTTGCTCAAATTTCTGCATACCTTTTGTCAGTTGTTGCAGCATGATGGCAGTACTTTGTTCGATGGCGGCTAATGCAAGCTCTGATTTACCCCCGGGAAAGTGGTGGTACATCACACCTTTTGGGGCATCGGCATTGGCTAAGAGTTCGTTCAACCCGATGCCATGAAAACCTCTGCTGGCGAGCGCGATTTGCATGGCGCGAATTAATCGAGCACGGGTATCCAGTGTTTTTTCTGAAGAAGTCATTTTGCAAGTCTATAGACCAGTCGGTCTATTTGCAATGTGAAAGCAGTCTTTTAGAGTAAAAAGTCTAAAGTGCGCTTAAATAACTTCGAAGGTCAGGCCTGCCTGACCTTGTAGCCTTTTGATCAGTAAATTACCGAATAGGCTTGCCGGTGTCCAAAAGCCGCCCGGCTTTTTATCCTTGGTTATGTCGAAGGCTAAGCATATTGCTGCTTGCCCTAACATCTTGCCTGTCGAGCCATAGCCAGGATCCTGATCGCCAGTCACTTTGGTTTTTATTTCTTGGCCGCTGGCAGTGATGCCGTGAAAGCGTAGATCAAAATAACCGTCCAGCTGGGCTTGGCGATTTGGGCCTTCACCGGGTTTGGGTAGGAATTTCTCTAATGCCCAACGGCTAGGTTTGATAGCTGCAGCGATAGCAAACCCACCTAAACCAGCCGAGAATTGCATCGCCTTGATTCGGCCAACCGTCCCGGTGCCCATCATCATGGCTTCGTTATAGGTGAATGGTGAGTTTGCCGTACTGTAGGCGCCGTTCAACAACGCATTGCTGCGAAACACCACTCTGGTATTGACACCCGCCATGATGAAAGGTGCTGTCCAAACATCGAAATTCTCGTCGTGAGCAGCAAGCAATTGGTTGTATTGCTTGGCCTTGGGTGCGAAGTTGGCCGGGCACATGGCATAGGGGTTTGCCATCAATTTTCGAAGTTCAGCATCGCTTGATGCTTCCTTCATGATGTTCAAAATGCTGGCAATAGTGCCACCCGATGCGCTACCTTTCATTTTTTTAACTCGCATAGTCACATAGGGGCAGGGTGCATTGAATTGCTTTTTAGCCTGCGCTTGCAAGAACCAAACACCCATATCTGAAGGTATTGAATCAAAGCCGCAGCAGTGCACAATACGTGCGCCGCTTGCTTGAGCGAGCGCTTCATACTTCGTAATCATTTTAGCGACCCAGGGAGTTTCGCCTGTTAAATCGCAGTAATCTGTGCCTAGTTCAGCGCATACTTTCACCAAAGTTTCGCCGTACAAGGCATAGGGCCCTACAGTTGAAACTAGTACCGCCGTTTGCTTACACATTGCCTTGAGTGATTCTTCATCAGAGGAATCCGCAACAATAACTTTCAAGCCTGAAGCATCCAAGCCTTCGTCGTTTAGTTCTTGTAGCAAGTCCGCCAGCTTTGTTTTAGAGCGTGCTGCTATTGCCCAAGTCGGCGCATTTGGCTTACCTGCGTATTCAGTGAGGAGATAGCGACAGAGAATTTTTCCAACAAAACTCGTGGCACCGAAAACAATAACGTCGAACTTTTTGGGCACCGTCTCACCTTTTTGGATGTTTAATCAATCTGGTCAAGGCATAGGACTCCAAGTTGAAGCGGTTGTTAATGATGATGATGACGTTGCATTCAAGAAACAACATGGTGTTCAGACAATAGTTTTGTAAAAGTAGGAATATCCACGTTACCGCCGCTAATCAGCACGCCAACGCGTTTGCCTCTCAAGTCGATGCCTGCAAATCGAGCGGCTGCAAAGCCCAGCGCACCCGTAGGTTCTACAACCATTTTCATGCGTTCGGCAAAAAAGTGCATGCAATCGACTAGTTGGGCGTCGGTTGCTGTGAGAATGTTAGCAGCGCAACGTTGAATAATTGGGAACGTAAGCTTACCCACTAATTGAGTTTGAGCGCCGTCGGCAATGGTTACTGGCACATCAATCTTTACAGGGGCGCCGCTGCGAAACGACTGCTGTACATCATTGCCTGCTTCGGGTTCAACGCCATAAATCTTGCATTCAGGGTTGAGCGCTTCGAACGCCAATGAGCAACCCGCCATTAAGCCGCCCCCGCCTAGGCAAACAAAGAAATAATCGAGGGGGCCAACTTCTTCGATCAATTCTTTTGCCGCCGTTCCTTGACCCGAAATCACATCGGCGTGATCAAAAGGTGGAATTAAGGTTAGGCCACGGGTTGCGGCGAGGTGTTTGCCAATGGCTTCTCTGTCTTCGGTGTATCTGTCGAACAAAACCACCTCGGCACCGTAGCCTTTAGTTGCTGCAATCTTCGCGGCTGGCGCATCTTTAGGCATCACGATGACGGCTGGCATGCCTAAAATTCGCGCAGAAAGCGCAATCGCTTGGGCATGGTTACCTGAGGAAAACGCCACGACTCCCTTGGTTTTTTGCTCGGCCGAGAATTTTGCAAGCGCGTTAAAGCCGCCGCGAAACTTGAATGCACCCATTCGTTGTAAGTTCTCTGCTTTAAAGAAAACTTTAGCTCCCAGCATTTCATCGGCGAAACGTGAATTAAGGACTGGGGTTTTATGCGCATGGCCGGCTAATCGCTGCGCTGCAGCAACGACATCGGGATAGGTGGGAGGGGTGATTGGGTTGGTCATCTTCTTAAACTGTGAAATATTGCTACTGAGGTTGCTACTCAGGTTGCTACTGAGGTTGCGCTAAACTGCTGTGATCTTAGTCTATTTTAAGCAGTAATCGTGTCAGATAAACTCGCGGTTGTTCCGCAATACCTATTACCCAAGAAGGCGCTCACCCTTCTGGGGGGAAAGATCGCGGCTTCGAAAAGTGGCGGTTTGACTAGCGCGTTGATTCGCTGGTTTATTAAGCGCTATGGCGTCAACATGGCTGAAGCTGAAAACCCCCTAGTTGAGAGTTATGCGAGCTTTAATGAATTTTTTACTCGCCCTCTGCGTGATGGGGTTAGGCCAATCTCGAAAGCTGATTTCGTGTGCCCAGTAGATGGTGCGATTAGTCAGTTTGGAAAGATTGATAAAGATCAGATTTTTCAGGCTAAAGGGCATTCGTATTCGACACGCGCTTTGCTGGGTGGCGATGGTGAGCTGGCCGCTCGTTTCGATGAGGGCGCTTTCGCAACGCTGTACTTGAGCCCAAAAGATTATCACCGTATTCATATGCCCTGTGATGGTCGGCTCGTGCGAATGATTCATGTGCCGGGTGATTTGTTTTCGGTCAACCCTACAACGGCTAGAGGTGTTCCAGGTTTGTTTGCGCGTAATGAACGAGTGGTGTGTGTGTTCGAGTCGGCTTACGGTACTTTTACGATGGTGCTCGTCGGTGCGACGATTGTGGGCAGTATGGCAACCGTATGGCATGGTTTGGTCAACCCACCTCGGCCAGACAATGTGCGCGATTGGCACTACAAGGATAAAAACATTGTGTTGAAACGTGGCGATGAAATGGGCCGTTTCTTGCTCGGTTCAACGGTTGTAATGACTTTTGAGCGAAACAGAATTCAATTCAACCCAGATTGGAGCCCAACTAAAAGCATCAAGGTGGGCGAGGTCATGGGTAATCTTCCGAAGGTAAATTGATGAATACGGCTGAAAAAAGACTTGCCTTTAAAACTAGGCTGTCGCGACCCGAAATTCTGATTGCGCCCGGTGTATTTGAGATGGTGTCACTACGCTTGGCTGATCGTTTCGGCTTTGATGCCTTGTACATGACCGGTTATGGGACGGTTGCTTCGTATTTAGGGTTACCCGATGCTGGGCTAGC
>JAYWIG010000325.1:0-6579 GCA_043789035.1 Betaproteobacteria bacterium | reverse complement strand
AGGGGCAGGTGCCCATGGCAAGCTCACTTTTCATGATGGTATACGGCGTTTTGCGAAATTCAAGCATCCTGCAACCTACTTGCAAAAAAGTATTGCCGGTAATGCCAATGAAATAGAGCAACTGATTGCTCCTGAGGATTTGCCGTTCGAGTTCATGTTGAACGCGCTTCGCCTAAGCGATGGTGTTGATAGTGGCTCGTTTGCCGAGCGTACGGGTTTAAACATTGCAGGGTTAAACCAGGCAATAGCAAAAGCCTGTAAAAAGGGCTTGCTCGATGAGCATCCGTCTCGTATAAAAGCGACACCTCTTGGGCTACTATTCTTGAACGATCTACTAGCAATGTTTTTGCCGGAGACTAAGCGATGAGCACCCTCAATATAGTGACCACCATGATGGCTGCACCCCTGTCGCTCAATCATTTTTTGGAACGCGCCGGTAAGCTGTTTCCAAACTCTGAAGTGGTATCTCGCTTACCAAACAAAGGTTTAAAACGACATTCCTTTAAGCAGTATTACGACCGAACTTTGCAATTAGCCAGCGCGCTAAAAGTGTTAGGTTTGAAAAAGGGTGATCGAGTCGCCACTCTAAGTTGGAATCACCATGCTCATCTAGAAGCTTACTTCGGCATACCCGCGGCTGGCGGTGTTATGCATACCTTGAATCTACGTCTAGCACCTGAAGAGATTGCTTGGATTGCCAGCAATGCCAATGATAGGTTTTTAATTGTTGACGATGTGCTTCTACCACTGCTTGATAAGGTGCTACCGCATTTGAGTGAAGGCCACTCTTTTGAGGAGATTATTGTCTTTCGATTTTCTGATAGCGAGTTAACACCTGAGCACGTGCAACGTGGATACTTAGATTACGATCAACTTCTAAGCAGCTCGCCTGCCTTTGAGGGCTTTGTGCCGCATGATGAGAATGATCCTGTAGCAATGTGCTACACATCCGGCACCACTGGTCGCCCAAAGGGCGTTGTCTATTCTCATCGATCTACGGTGCTGCATAGTTTGGTCGGCTGCATGCCTGATGCTTGGAAGTTAAGCGGTAGCGATACAGTGTTGCCGGTTACGCCGATGTTCCACGCTAATTCATGGGGTTTGCCGTATGCCTGCATGATGTTGGGCACCAAGCTCGTGTTTCCCGGCCCACATTTACATGCGCATGATTTGCTCGACTTAATGGCGCAAGAACCGCCGACCATGGCTGTAGGCGTGCCGACAATTTGGCTTACCCTCATTCAAGCGTTGGAAGCCGAACCAAATCGCTGGACTTTGCCCGTGGGTATGCGCAGCTTAGTTGGCGGCTCCGCAACGCCAGAATCATTGATTCGAGCTTTCGCTAAACGCGGCGTCGAACTATCTCAAGGCTGGGGTATGACGGAGACCTCACCACTGGCAACGGTTTTTTATAAAAAGCATGAGCTTAATGGCCTTGATGAGCAAGCTTGGTTCAAACGAAAAACCTTAGCAGGCCTACCAGTTCCACTGGTGGATTTGCGAATCGTGGGCGAGGGTGGCGATATCGCGCCTTGGGATGGTGTTGCGGTTGGTGAAGTGCAGGTACGAGGCCCGTTTGTGACCGGCGATTATCACAAGGTGACGCGTGATCCGGAGAAGTTCACTGCTGATGGTTGGCTTCGAACCGGCGATGTGGCTGCAATTGACTCATATGGTTATTTGCGAATCGCCGATAGAACCAAGGACTTGATTAAGTCGGGTGGGGAGTGGATTAGTTCAGTTGATTTAGAAAACGCCATCATGGGGCATCCGGACGTTGCCGAAGCTGCAGTAATCGCCTTACCACATGATAAATGGGGCGAGAGACCCTTGGCATGCCTTGTTTTGAAGCCTCGCGCTGCGCAGGTAAGTGCTACTCCGTCGCCAGAACTTCTTGAACGGCTTACGAAACTGCTCAAAGCGCAATTTTTGTCTTGGCAGCTTCCGGAAGCCTATTTATTGGTTGACGCTATCCCTCGTACTTCAACGGGTAAGTTTTGGAAAGCAAAGTTGCGAGAAAAGTACCCAGATTGGCCCAAAACTTAAATGCTCTTTGTTGGTGCAACTCAAGATTTTATGAATAAATCCAATTTTTCGCACATTGTTTGTGCGCACTTTTTTGGTGCTAAAGCAGACTATCCGAAGCTGATTTCCAAAGGTGGCCCGAAACTTGGGTAAATTACCCTCGGTGCTAGCTGGCACAAAACCTGCATCAATTTGGGAAAGCTCTGAAAAAGGCCCACAATAAAGGGCTTTCCCAAGATATTTAAAAAACCTTCCCTCAACAAGCATTCTGGAGTTCAACGCGATGGCAAAGACCGTCAAAGACGTAATGAAAATGGTTGCAGACAACGAAGTAAAGTTCGTTGATTTCCGCTTTACCGACACTCGTGGCAAAGAGCAGCACGTAACAGTGCCCCTTAGCCATTTCGACGAAGATAAGTTTATTTCTGGCCACGCGTTTGATGGCTCATCGATTGCAGGTTGGAAGGGCATTGAAGCCTCTGACATGCTTTTGATGCCAGATCCAAACACCGCCAACATGGATCCATTCCGTGAAGAGCCAACAATGATTTTGTCTTGCGACGTCATTGAGCCAAGCGATGGCAAGGGCTACGATCGTGACCCACGTTCTATCGCTAACCGCGCTGAAGCCTACTTGAAGGCAAGCGGCATTGGCGATACAGCTTACTTTGGCCCAGAGCCAGAGTTCTTCATTTTCGACAGCATTACTTGGAATGTTGACATGTCCGGTTGTGGCGTGAAGATTAATTCTGAAGAGGCTTCATGGTCGTCAGGTAAAGAGTTCGAAGGCGGCAACTTAGGGCATCGTCCAGCAGTAAAGGGCGGCTATTTCCCAGTACCTCCAGTCGACAGTTTCCAAGATATGCGCTCAGAAATGTGCTTGATCTTAGAACAAATGGGCGTGCCAGTTGAAGTGCATCACCATGAAGTTGCTGGCCCAGGCCAGTGCGAAATCGGCACTCGCTTCTCGACACTTGTTCAACGTGCTGACTGGACCCAAATCCTGAAGTACGTTGTAACCAATGTGGCTCATAGCTATGGTAAAACAGCAACGTTTATGCCCAAGCCCGTGGTTGGCGACAACGGTTCTGGTATGCACGTTCACCAATCAATCTGGAAAGATGGCAAGAACTTGTTCGCAGGCGACGGCTATTCTGGTTTGAGTGAGACGGCTTTGTTCTACATCGGTGGCATTATCAAGCACGCACGTGCCTTGAATGCGATTACAAACCCAGGTACAAATTCCTACAAGCGTTTAGTTCCCGGTTTCGAGGCCCCTGTGAAATTAGCTTACTCTGCGCGTAACCGTTCTGCGTCGATCCGTATTCCTTATGTATCGAATCCTAAGGGTCGTCGTATTGAAGTTCGTTTCCCAGATCCAACAGCTAACCCATACTTGGCATTCGCAGCCATGATGATGGCTGGTTTAGATGGTATCCAGAACAAGATTCATCCTGGTGAAGCAGCTAGTAAAAACTTGTACGACTTGCCTCCAGAAGAAGACGCGAAAATTCCAACAGTTTGCTCATCACTCGACCAAGCGCTTGAGCACTTGGACAAAGACCGCGAGTTTTTAACCCGCGGTGGTGTGTTTAGCGACGAAATGATCGATGCTTACATCGCTTTGAAGATGGAAGAAGTTACACGTTTCCGCATGACTACTCACCCAGTTGAGTTTGATATGTACTACTCGTTGTAAATTCGCGCTGTCATCTTACATTGTGTAAGAAAGCCCGCCATGTTCGCATCGGCGGGTTTTTTTATGCTCAATTCAACCGAGGTTCGGTGTTGCGCGTTAGTGATCAGTAAGGGTGAGAAATGTCGACGAAAATTGGTTACATGGTTTTCAATGCGGAATTCAATTAAACTCGCGGTTTGGATAATCTCAAGTGAAAGTGATGAGCCATGGCAGTTTGCTCAACGACGGCGTCTGGTAGTTTGGTCAAAGTAGCGACTGTTGTAGCTGCTCTTGTTTGCATTGGGTTCACAGCCACTGCGCAGGCTCAAATTTATCGTTGCGATAACAATGGCGTTGTCGACTACAACAACAACGCAGCAAGTGCCAAAAGTAAGAACTGCACTGTTGCTAGCCTGCCCGCTATCACCACAATTCCCGCGCCTGCCATACCTGCATCGAAGGCAGCCACTGCCCCTTCATCTTCTGGGGCTAAGCCTTCTTCCAACCCTTCGCCGGGATCGTTCCCTAAAGTTGACTCCAGTACTCAAAGGGCACGTGATAATGATCGGGCAGCGATTTTGGATGAAGAGCGCCGCAAAGAAAATGCCAAGCTGCTAGAACTGAAAAAAGAATTTAACGGCGGCGAGCCTGAGCGTCGGGGCGACGAACGCAATTATCAGAAGTATTTAGATAGAGTTGAGAAGCTTAAAGAAGATATCCAGCGCTCAGAAAACAATTTGAAATCATTGGATAGAGAGCTGCAAGGCTCAAAAGGCTAAGGATGGGTTGGTATAGTTTTGGATAATGCTCGTCTTGGTGAACGCCGCTATAGCGCTGAATCGCTTCTTGCTGGGCTAGATTTATTGGCAACGGCAGTTGCCCTACTCGACGCTGAGGGTAAATGCATTTATGTGAACCTCGCTGCCCTCGCAACCTTCGGTTTTGGCCGTAAAGGTGGACGGACAGGTACCGGTGTTGTAGGCACTCAATTTTCTGATCAGTTTTCCAACGGCGCGGTAATCGAACATTTGCTAGAGGAAGCGGCTAATAATTCTTTTGGACAAAAGCGCCAAGACATTGTTCTCGATAGGCCGGGCAAAGAACTTCTCCATTTGCACTGCACAGCGGTAGTTTTAGAAAGTCATTTAGGCTCGCTGTTGCTAGAGTTTAGAGAGTTTGATTCAGAGGGGCATGCCCAAAAAGATGAGCGCTCAATGGAGGCCGCACAAGCAAATCGAGAGCTTATTCGAAACCTTGCTCATGAAATTAAAAACCCGCTTGGTGGCATTCGTGGCGCAGCGCAATTGCTCGAACTTGACTTACCAAGCGCCGCGTTGAGGGACTATACCCAAGTCATCATTAAGGAAGCAGATCGGCTTCAGGGGTTGGTCGATAGACTTTTAGCACCGCACAGGCACACGAAAAGTATTGCCGATGTGAATATTCACGAAGTTTGTGAGCGGGTGCGCTCGGTTGTACTCGCTGAATACCCCACCGGGGTCTACATTGTTAGGGACTACGACGCTAGCTTGCCGGACTTTCGGGGTGACAAAGAACAGTTAATTCAAACTTTATTGAATCTAGTACGTAACGCCTGCGAGGCTTTTAAGGGTAGCGGTACGGTACATTTGAAGACTCGTGTGGCCCGCCAAGTAACAATTGCGAAGCAACGCTACCGGCTGGCATTAGACTTGCATGTAATTGATGATGGACCGGGAATACCTGAAGACATCAAAGACCGAATCTTCTTTCCACTTGTCTCTGGACGAGATGGTGGCAGTGGGTTGGGGCTTTCAATCGCGCAGACTTTTATTCAACAGCACAATGGCTCCATTGAATGTAAAAGCTCAAACGAAGGCACTGACTTCAGGATATTGCTCCCGCTTCCATAATCACTCGAGTACCAAGAGTGCCACCCTTAACCCATAAAGAGCAAAACTCTTAAAAGGCTATCAGATGGATGAAGTATGGATTGTCGACGATGATGAGTCGATTCGTTGGGTTTTAGAAAAGGCATTGCAGCGTGAAGGCTTCAACGTCAAAGTTTTTACGGCGGCTACGCCAGTGCTCCACGCCTTAGAAGATGCCTCTCCGGCAGTGCTTGTTTCTGATATTCGCATGCCTGGAACTAACGGTATTGAACTCTTATCGAAGATTAAGAAGAAAAAACCAGGCTTGCCAGTCATTATCATGACGGCCTATTCAGATTTGGAAAGTGCCGTTTCCGCTTTCCAAAGTGGTGCGTTCGAGTATCTCCCCAAACCTTTCGACCTACCGGCTGCAGTGGAACTCATTCGCCGCGCAGTGGAAGAAGGTAAGCGGGAGGCTTATGTTGAAGTCATAGACGACTTGCCAATGGAAATGCTTGGCCAGGCCCCTGCCATGCAAGAAGTGTTTAGAGCAATCGGCAGGCTTTCACAATCAAGCGCAACGGTACTAATTACGGGTGAGTCAGGCAGCGGCAAAGAGCTAGTTGCACGTGCCTTACACAAACATAGCCCTAGAGCTTCGCAAGCTTTTGTCGCACTAAATACAGCCGCTATTCCGAAAGACTTACTTGAATCGGAATTATTTGGTCATGAACGCGGTGCATTTACCGGTGCGCAGCAAATGCGTCGAGGCCGGTTTGAGCAGGCCGAAGGCGGTACGCTGTTTTTGGATGAGATTGGTGATATGCCGTCGGAACTGCAAACCCGTTTGTTAAGAGTATTGTCTGACGGGCAGTTTTATCGAGTTGGCGGCCATCAACCATTGAAAGCCAATGTTCGAGTAATTGCTGCAACTCATCAAAATCTCGAAGGCCGTGTAACTCAGGGTTTGTTTCGAGAAGATCTTTTTCATCGCCTAAACGTAATTCGGTTGCGCTTACCTTCTCT
>JAYWIG010000324.1:0-6632 GCA_043789035.1 Betaproteobacteria bacterium | reverse complement strand
TATCGAATAGATACACCAGATCCAGATCGGATGCATAGCCAAGCTCTTTGCCGCCTAATTTTCCATAGGCAATTACTGCAAATTCTGGTTTTTCTCTTAGCAACATTCGTTTCGAATTGGAAGCCTGAATATGTTGCCAAGCAACCTCTAACGTCAGTTCAACAACCTTATCGGCAAGCAGGCTTAAATGGTCTGATAATGTCTCGGTAGTTAATAGCCCCTCGATGTCCTGAGCCAGCAGCCTAAAGACTTGCGCGTGATGGGCTTCCCGGAGAATGTCTAGCTTTCGTTCCGTATCGATCGGCAATATCTTGTCGTTAAGCCTCTTTGAAAGTTGCGTAGCCCACAATTGGGAGTTAATACGTGATAGCCACTCATCGCTGAGCAACTCATCGAGCACAATGGGGTGGGTGTTTAAGTACTCGAATGCCCAAGTTGCCTTGCCAATGAGCCTCACAACCCGCTGCCGTACTTCTGGGAATCGTAAAAGCAAGGTGAGGTAACCGGGCCTACCAATGAGCGATTCAATCAGCGCTAGTAACCTTAATTCTGCAGTTGCTTCAGTAGTCGATGCCGATTGCAATACGGTACCGATGAGTTCGTCAATGAGCACCGTTGTTGAAGCAGTAGCTTGGGCGTAACGCCTTGATTGTTTTAATGTCTGGATGCGCGCGGAAAGAATTTCACTCTTTGGAGTGCTCAAGGCAGTAGTGTTTTGTTCTTGTGTTCTATCTCCCATGACGCCATCAAATAGGCCCGCCACCTCACTAGCGTAGCGCTTAACTTTTTCTTGAAACTCTTCCACACTAATGCCTAGCATGTGAGCAATGTGCGCATGGGCACTATCTTCGAGAAGATGAGTTTGTTGGTCCTCACGGTACTGCAACATGTGTTCTGTACGCCGCCAAAACCAATAGGCTTCGATGAGAAAAGCGACCTGCGCCGCAGTTAGGATTTTCTTATCGCCAAGCTGCTGTAATGTGGCGACTGTGGCGGGGTTTCTAAGCTCATGCTCTCGACCACCGCGTATGACTTGGAAGAGCTGAGCAATAAATTCGATTTCTCGAATGCCACCTCGCCCGAGCTTCACGTCGTAGCTATTGTTACGCAGTTTTGTATTAGCCTGGGTTCGAATTTTGGCGTGTAGATCTCGCAAAGCATCAATGGCTTGGAAGTCGAGATAACGCCTGTAAATAAAAGGCGTGAGCAGCGAGAATAGCGAAGTTAAGTCTTGTGCCCTATCGGCTTGAGTGGCGAATTCGGTGTGTGCAATGCATTTGGCTTTTAACCAGGCCAATCGCTCCCACTCGCGGCCATGGGTGACCAGATAGTTTTCGAGCATAGAGAGCGAACAAATGAGAGGGCCTGATTCACCAAATGGCCGCAGACGAGTGTCGACGCGAAAAACAAAGCCGTGCTCGGTTGATTCGTTGAGGAATTTCGTGGCTTGCTGGGCAATTTTTTCTAAAACTTCCGATGACGCGTAGCCTTTTGTGGTTTCGCCCAACGGGTATGGGTTTGAACGATGCAAAAACACGATATCAAGATCTGACGATACGTTTAGTTCAGCCGCACCCGCTTTACCCATGGCAATGATATAAAGGTCTTGTGGCGTGCCATTTTCATCGCTGGGTATACCAAATCGCTCAACAATTTCTGGGCTCACTGCGGCTAAGGCTTGTTGACAGGCCCATTGCGAAAATTCGCTCATGATCGAGCACACTTGTGCCACCTCTGTTGTGCCTTCAACGTCGCTGTAAAACAAGGCTAGCATCAGCCATTTGCGGCAAATTCGAAGCCGAAGGTGTACCGAAGCTCGCGTCGACGCGGGTAAATTGCACATCACCAAGCTTGCATTCGCGGTGGCGAGTGTGCGGTCTAAGCTGAGCGGCTCAGAACAAAGTGCCTCTAGGCGGCTGCTTGCCGAGGTATCGCCTAGCCGTTCCAGGCTTTCTAGGGTTCGACATGCGAAGGGCGAAAGCCCGAGTTTTGGGAAGCGTAATGTCATTTTTTGTGAGATACAGATGTGAAGTTGTTGCACCAAGTAAAAAAGCACCTACTGTTCGCCAGTCTGAGCGTCATACAGCGCATCTTACGGGTATCCTTCCGGCATGCTAAAAACAGAGCAAAGTCCCGTTAATTCAGAACCGCATAATGGTAGTGTTGGTGCAGCTGGTTCTGGAAACACGCCTGAAATTGCCTTAACCAGTCGAAAATGGGTATCGCGGGCTTTATGGTGGGTATTGATTGGTCTGTTTGTAGTGGTAGCTAGCGGTTTTGTAGCAGTTCGCTGGTGGGTTTGGCCCGAACTACAACGCTGGCAGCCGCAGGTCGAAGCCCAGCTCAGCAAGGTACTTGGTAGCAAGGTAACTGTCGGTGGGCTTGAACCTACTATCCGGGGCGTTTACCCAAGCCTTGTTGCTACCAATCTCAGAACCGAAGATGGGGCACTTTCCTTAGATCGAGTAGAAATGGAGTTTTCTCCGAGAGCTTTAATGGCCCGGCAGATTCTTTTTCGAAACTTGAGCCTAGATTCAGGCCAAATTCGCATCAAAGTCGACGAAAAAGGGTTTTGGCACATCGCTGGTTTGGTGTTTGATCCTGCTGATCGCACCGTAATGGACGAAGATTCAAAAAAGAAAGTATCTGCTGCCATGCGTTGGACGCTTCAACAGCGGCAGTTAAAGCTGACCAACGTTGCAGTGTTGTTAGAAAATGAGCAAGTGGGTAGAAAAGATCGCTTGTCCGTAAGCGAAGTGGCGCTGAGCAATAATGGCCGCAACCATACTTTTAAAGCGGTATCGAACCCCGGCGGTACATTCGAAGCGACCTGGAATCACCCTGTTGGCATTGCCTCTGATCTCACTAAACAATGGTTTGGCGCTGTCAGCTGGGATGTTGGCGACGGTGCACTAGCGCTGAAAGGCGAGCTTTTAGCGTATTTGCTAAAAGCGGCGCACATCGTGAAAAATAATCCTGTGCTGGAGCAAATATCGGGCGTTACTTTTCAGGGTAAGGTAGAAGCCAAGTTTGCCAAAGGCATCATCGATTCTGCACAGCTTAGCAATATGTCTGTGACCTCGTCGAAGTTGCTTTCAACGGCGGTAACCCCACTTGTGAAGTTGCAGCGAGTTGCTGGGCAAGATTTTGAGATTCAGACCCAAAGTATTGCAGTTTACGGGTTTGAAGCGCTCAGTGGTTTACGCCTCGGCGTAAATCGCCCGTCGAGTGTTTTCTTTCACTGGGGCAGCGAGGAGCTTGGTGCAGAGTTTGCTTCTCTACAATCGGCCAAGGTACAGTTGGATGCACTGGATGTTGCAGCTGCTGCCAGTGCCGTGCGCTATTGGGCAAGCGCCCAGTCTGTGGTCGACGTAAAACCGCTGCTTACACAAGCCGACCTAAACCGTTGGCAACTAGCAGGCAAGATACGGTCAGCGAAGGTGAATTGGAATGACGCGAAAGACGAATTGTCTGGCGAACTTGACGCTGAGCAGCTCTCATTGCTAGGAGTCGAACGAGTCGACGGTAAAGCGCCGCAGGTTTCTTTAGACTTGCCGGGCTTTGAGCGAGTTGGCGGGAAGATTACTTTTGAAAAAGTGGCAGCTAGTAGCGATTTTGTCGGCAATTATGAAGTTACCGGCGACGGATCACGTTTGGTATTGCCAGGCGTCTTAACCGAACCTGAGCTAAAGTTTTCTAAACTGGGCGGCAATGGTAAGTGGCATTGGTTTCGTAATGCGCAAATGCAACCAGAGCATATATTTGAGTTGAAATTTGATCAGTTTGCTTTCGAGAACGCCGATGGAAGCGGCAGCATGCAGGGCTTGTATCGAGCTTCACGGCAACCCAAAAAACCAGGTTATGTAGACATTTCTGGCAAGCTTGATAAAGCCACTGGCATCCGCATAGCGAGTTACTTACCGCAGAGAATGCCTCAATTAACTCGGAATTGGGTGTCGCGAGGTATCAAAGCTGGCGAGGCAAGCAATGGTGTATTTAAGATAAAGGGCGATTTGTGGAATTTTCCTTTTCGAGACCCAGGCACAGGTGAGTTTTCGATTTTCGCAAAATTTAAAAATGCCCAGTTTGCGTTCGCTCCAAACTGGGCCGAAATCGAAGACCTTGAAGGTGAGTTTTTGCTGGACAAAACTAGCGTGCGAGTCAAAGGTAATAGCGCAAAAATGCTTGGAGTTGCTCTGTCCAACTTTCTCGTTGATGTGCCCGATATCAGGGAGGGAATAGTAAAAATTACCGGTAAGGCAGAAGGTTCCGTCGGCAGCATGTTGGGCTTCGTAAATACCAGTCCGCTAAAAAGATTGACGGTGCAAAGTGAAAACACTGGCGTTAGGGCTTTTACTGAGTCACTCAAAATCGAAGGCCCCGCGCAGCTAACTCTAGCAATCGAATTACCTATTTTTGACTTCACATTGGTGAAGGTTCAAGGTTTAGTCACTTTAGCTAATGGGCAGTTAAGTAGCCTTCATACCCCTGACTTGCGCTCAGTAGACGGAGGTTTGGCATTCACCGAAAAAACTTTGGAATTGAAATCGATATCGGCTAAGTATGGCGATGCTAGTGTGGGGCAAAATTACCCTTTAAATATTTCTGGTGTAAGCGACAGCACTAAGCCTTTGGCACTCAAGATTTCTGGGGTGGCTACGTCGGACGTTTTGAAAAAATTACCGCTATTACAAGCCGTCCTACCTATTTTGAATAGCGTCAAAGGCGCTGCAGAGTTTGAATCAGCCTTTGAGATTAATCGCGAAGCATTTCAAGTTCAGGTGCAAAGTAGTTTGGTTGGGATGGCCATTGAGATGCCAGCGCCCCTAGGAAAAACAGCCGAACAAACTCGAGGTTTTCGCTTGAGCTATACCCCGACGGCCTTGGTCGCCGGCATTAAGGATGTAGCAGGTGCGTCTATTTCTGATTCGCCACAAGTCGAGTTCAAGGTTTCCAGAAATGGCACTGCTGCAAAAGACGAGTGGTTTGGCGGTTTAAATATTGGTCGATTGAGTAGTGAACCTATGGCTACTGCCACTGAAGGTTTATCGGCGGTTATAAAAACCTCTCGACTTGATATTAATGAATGGCAGCAATGGCTTGCCCGAACATTTCCAGCATCGGCTGAAGAAAAAATAAATGCATCTGCACAGCGAACCTATATTGGCTTACCCAGTTTTATTCTGAGTGGTTCGGCACTGAAAGTGAATCATCTTGCTTTGGTTGCAGAAGAGTTAATCGTCGATGACTTGGTTTTTAAAGACCCAGTCTTAGGTGCGATGTTGGCATGGCAGCCATTTGATGTTGCTGCAAAGGTGCCGAGACTATTGTCTTGGACTGCGTCGCTTCACAACGATCAAGCCAACGGTTATGTCAATTGGAATGCTGACTCATCAAGCAATAGCTTGTTTGTACGTATGGCGAGATTGCAATGGCCATTGGTAGGCAAAGGCGTGGAGCAAACCAAAGTGGCTGTATCGACATACCAAGAGCCTTCGCGTTTACCAAGCTTAGATGTTATCGCTGATGACTTTACATTTAGTGGCACCCACCTAGGTAAACTCAAGCTGCGTACTGACGCAACTCAATCTGAAACTTATCAAGTACCGGAACTTTCCTTTGCCTTGCCTGAACTTAGCGTGAAAGCGCAAGGTGGGTGGCATAAAGTTGATAACCAATCTCGATTCACCGTAACTGCCAATGCGCAAGACACCGGCGCTTTGATTTCGTTGGTTGGGCAGCCGGGAATATTGAAAAGTGGCCCTGGTGAAATTAAGGGTGATATCAGCTGGAGCGGTAATGTGGACACCTTTGCGTTTAATCGAGTCAGCGGTGACGTTGCTCTAGAGATTGGCAAAGGGCAGTTCTTGAAAACCGATGTTGGTGCAGCGCGAATGTTAGGTTTGTTTAGCGTCCAAGGCTTGGTCAGGCGCTTGAATTTAGACTTCCGCGATGTTGTATCTGACGGGTTTGCCTTCGATTCAATAGCAGGGCCGATCAAAATTAAAGATGGCATCGCTTCGCCAGATAATGTCTTGATCAAAAGTCCGATCGCCCAAATCAGTTTTAAAGGCCAGTTGGATATTGCCAAAAGAACACAAGATTTGAAGCTTAAAGTTGTGCCTGAAGTGAATGCTGGGGCCGCTTCGTTAGCGTATGCCGCGTGGGTTAACCCCGCGATCGGACTAGGGTCATTTGTTTTTCAATGGGCCCTTCGCAAGCCCTTACAAGGCATTTTTACGACCGAATACACCGTGTCTGGTCCGTGGGATCAACCTATTATCAAAGGTTTAGATCGCAAGCTGGCACAATATGGAATTGTTCCTACTCAGTGAGTTGTTATGACGCCCTCGAATCCTGCTCTCGATCGCCTAGCGATTGCTAAATCTGTTCTGCTCGAACCTTACGGTTTGGATGAAAGTCATTTACTTGATGCTTTGGCTCAGACGTTTGCACACAAAGTCGATTATGCCGATTTGTACTTTCAATACACCCGTTCAGAAGGTTGGAGTATTGAAGAGGGCATCGTTAAGTCAGGTAGCTTTTCGATTGACCAAGGCGTAGGTGTTCGTGCCGTGGTGGGCGATAAGACGGCGTTTGCATATTCCGACGAAATTAATTTAACTGCCTTG
>JAYWIG010000323.1:0-6693 GCA_043789035.1 Betaproteobacteria bacterium | reverse complement strand
GCCTTACGCCGACAGATCTAGAACAAGCGCTTTCATCAAAAATTTACAGATCAATTCCGAATCACTATCGCAGTGTTTCGGAATCGGTAAATCAAGGGGTGCCAATATTGAAGCTGCATCGAAATAGCCCGGTCTCAAAAGCCTTGATAGAGTTTGCTAAGCAAATTCAGGGCGACGAAGGAACTCCCGTAGCCGGTCGTTGGATTGATAGGCTACTCAAACGCACTACAAAGGCTCAGGAGTAAAGCATGTCATTACGTGAGCGGCTAAGTATCGATGAAGCCGATTTCGGAAGGCTGACTCCTGACTTAAAAGGGGAACGCCAGAACCGTCGAGGCTTGAGCGACTTAAAATTCAAGATCCATCAAATGCTTCTCGACAGGGTCGACTTAGGGCGCTTACAGCGACTTGAATCAGACCAAGTTGTTGAAGAGCTACGAATGGTGGTTGAGCAAATTCTTAATGAAGAAAACGTCTCTATTAGTGACAACGAGCGCCGCACTCTCATTCGTGAAATACGCCATGAAATGCTTGGCCTTGGCCCACTAGAACCCTTACTTGCCGACCCGACTATTTCAGACATCTTAATCAATACCCATCGACAAGTATTTGTGGAACGTCGAGGCCGACTCGAACTCACTGATGTCACCTTCGTCGATCAAGCACATTTGATGAAGATCATCGACAAGATTGTGTCCGGGGTAGGCCGTCGTATTGACGAATCAAGCCCTATGGTTGATGCGCGCTTGCCCGATGGTTCACGGGTTAACGTGATTATTCCTCCCTTAGCGATTGATGGGCCGGTAATGTCGATTCGTCGCTTCGCGGTGCAGCCATTACAAATGAAAGATCTTCTCGGCCTTAAAACCATGACCGAGCCAATGGCACGAACTCTACATGCCATTTCGGCGGCCAAATTAAGCGTGGTAATTTCAGGTGGTACGGGTAGCGGCAAAACAACCATGCTCAATATTTTGTCGGGTGCCATTCCAAAAGACGAACGAATTGTCACCATTGAAGACGCTGCCGAGCTACAACTTCAGCAACCCCACGTTGTGCGTCTTGAAACTCGCCCTCCTAACTTAGAAGGATTAGGGGAAGTTAACCAACGCGCGTTAGTGAGAAATGCGTTGCGCATGCGCCCTGACCGCATCATCTTAGGCGAGGTACGTGGGCCAGAGGCATTCGATATGCTGCAGGCGATGAATACTGGCCATGAAGGCTCAATGGCCACCATTCACGCCAACACCCCGAGGGACGCCATCGCTCGCTTAGAAAACATGGTGTCGATGGCCTCGATGACCTTGCCAATGAAAGCTCTACGCCAGCAGATTGTGTCGGCCGTAACGGTGGTGATTCAGGTTTCCCGTTTGGTCGATGGTCGCCGTAAAGTGATGAGCATCAACGAGATTACGGGTATGGAAGGCGAAATTGTCACTATGCAAGAAATTTTTGGCTTTCATCAGACTGGCATGGATGCGGATGGCCGAGTGGAGGGCTACTTTTGCGCAAGTGGGCTTCGCCCCAAGTTTGCGGATCGATTAAAGATTTTTGGCCACGCGTTACCCGATGAGTTTTTCGACCCAACAATTCGAATGTCATAGGAGGCATTGTGAACAACACGTTTATTGCAATTTCAGTCCTTCTTTTCATTGCGGTTTTCCTCGGAATAGAAGGTTTATATCTTTGGTGGAATTCAGCTCGCGGCCCAGAAGCTCGAAAAATTTCGAGACGCTTGCAAAATATGTCGGCAGGCGGGTCTATCGACTCCGAGAGCGCGAAGCTATTCAAACAACGCTTACTAAATAACAGTACCGGAATTAGCAAATGGCTATTGCAAACGCCGCGAATTGCCAGCTTCGATAGGATGCTCGTACAAAGTGGCTTAGCACTATCAGTGACGACATTATTAAGTATTTCCATAGGACTTTTTGCTGTCGGTTTCCTTGGTTTTTTGACAGCAAGAGCACCGTGGCATATTGCACTCGTAGTAGCTTTAGTTCTGGCCGTAATTCCCATCCAAATTGTTTTATGGATGCGAAACCGCCGAATGACTCGATTTGAAACCTTATTACCCGAGGCTATGGATCTTATTGGGCGGGGCTTGCGTGCAGGGCATGCATTTCCCAGCGCTATTCAAATGGTTGGGCAAGAAATGCCAGAACCTGTTGGCAGTGAATTTCGGTATACCTTTGATGAGATTAATTTCGGTGTGAATGTGCAAAACGCCCTACAAAATCTAGCTAAGCGTGTACCGATAACTGACCTTAGATTTTTTGTTATCGCAGTGCTAATCCAGCGTGAAACTGGCGGAAATTTGTCTGAAGTTTTGGAGAACATCAGCAAAATCATCAGGGATCGATTAAAGCTTTTTGGAAGGGTAAGAACCTTGTCGGCAGAGGGCCGCTTTTCTGCACTCATTTTGACACTATTACCTTTTGGCACGCTTGCACTTTTATATCTTGTCGACCCTGAACTAACTTCCATTCTTTGGAAAGATGAAACCGGATTGCGGCTAATTTACGGTACGCTTTTTTTTATGTTTTTAGGCACTGTCTGGATACGCAGCATTATTCGGATTCGGGTTTAACCGAACGCAGGCAAAACTATGTTAAGTCTCGATCAATTTCTTGTAGTCTTTTTGGTGTTTATCGCGGTCGCCCTTTTGATGTATGGGTTGATTTATCTATCGCAACGCGGCCAAGCAGGTAAGCGTCTTGATAAGCTCATGGTGGCTCCGTCTGTCGAAACTTCAAATGACGATGGCGGACTACAGCGCGAAGCGTGGGTAAAAACAGTGGCCCGAGCGGCAGCGCCGCTGGCCAAGCTTTCGGTGCCAAACGATGACTGGCACACCTCGGAATTACGTCGTAAATTTGTGCAAGCGGGCTTGCGCAATGAAAATATCCCGATGATTTTTTTCGGGCTAAAAACTGGCCTATCTGTGTTACTGCCAGCAATCTTCTGGGGCCTGAATCAGGTTGCAGCATCACCAATGGTTGGATCGCAATTTTTCTTATTTCTAGTGCTTGCACTTGCTCTTGGCTTTTACTTGCCCAACTATATTTTGCGACGTAGAACGGAAGCTCGGAAACTCGACATTCTTGAAAACTTCCCTGATGCTCTTGATTTATTGACGATCTGCGTGGAATCAGGCTCCAGTCTTGATTCGGCGATTGATCGGGTGTCTCGAGAGATCCGTTTAAAGAGTGAAGTCTTAGCCGAAGAACTTGGTTTGGTGACGCTTGAGATGCGGGCTGGAGCCGGAAAGGAGCGTGCACTTCGCAATCTTTCGACACGAACTGGAGTGGATGATGTTGATACATTAGTTGCCATGTTGATCCAATCGGATAAGTTTGGTACATCAGTTGGACAAGCGCTGCGTGTTCATTCCGATATGTTGCGAACAAAGCGCCAGCAGCGTGCGGAAGAGGCTGCCGCCAAAATCGCCCTCAAACTTTTGTTTCCTTTAATTCTTTTTATTTTTCCGTCAATCCTGATTGTGGTGGCGGGCCCGGCGATGATTCGTATCGTCAAATCGCTGCCAACCATGTTTGGTGGTTAATTTTGGGAGTTAACTCATGATTCGCGTAAATCGATTAAGTTATTTGGCACTGATATGTGCTGGGCTTGGAAATGGATGCTCAACAGGCTTAAAACCCGTCTCTGAAAACACCACCCAACAGCTTGCTGTTTTCGCATCGCCGTCGCCGTTAGATGAGTATGCTAATGGCAAAGCACTTTTGCAGCGCGGCCAGTCTCTCATGGCTTTGAACGCTTTTAATTCGGCGCTCCAAAAAGACCCAAACAATGTTGAATTACTTAACGCAAAAGGCAGTGCACATTTCGCGCTTGGCCATCACGAGGCAGCGGTTGAGGCTTTTGAGACTGCCATAAAACTGGCGCCAGATGCCGCCCATATTTTTAGTAATTTGGGCTACGCTCAATCTCGTTTGGGGCGTTCTGAACTAGCCGCGCAAAATCTAATGACCGCATTAGGGCTAGAGCCGAACAACAGCGTTGCACGTTCCCATTGGATTGCCGTATTGGGCAGCGTCGGAACGGTGCGTGCCGACTATTGGAAAGATCGCTTGGCTAATTATTCGAGCGTTAAGACTAAGGTCGTAGAGGTTTCGCCAGTAGGTGGGCAGCCAAAAACTGCATCAACAAGCAGTGACTCAGTCAAAGAAATTCCAGCGACATCTGTGCTTAACTTGCAGTATTCAAATTCAATTGCTGCCGCTACTGAAAAAGTGATCGAATCGAAGACTGACACCTATATTGTCAACCTGAATTATCCAGACTTGGTAGAGCTCAAAGCGGATGCCCAGTCAATGGCCAATCAAGGTAAAAACTTGCTAATTGCTGGCGATTCGACAAAAGCAATGGCAGCCTTCAAAGATGCTTTGAAAATTGATGCCCTTAATCAGGATGCACGTCGCGGTATGACGGAAATTCTTGCAGCCCGCGATAAAGCAGCAAGTCAAATTGCGCTCGCTGATCAAAAGCCCTCTAAACCACCCGTGATTAACGTTGTGCGTAGGGAGTCAATTCAACCAGCCAATTCAAAATCTCTCAAAGTACTAATTTCAAACGGCGTTGGCAAGTCTGGCCTTGCCTGTCGTGAAGCCAAGGCCTTGACCTCTCGCGGTTGGAAGGCCCAAGACTGCGTTGACCATAAGAACTTTTCGCAAGAGCGAACGGTTATCTTATACGTCAAAGGCCGTGAAAAGGCTGCCATGCGATTAAGAAACGAATTGGCCCAACCGAAAGCAATAACATTGAGACAAGTGAGTTCTCTTAGCCGCAATGCTGAGGTGCTGATTTTAATTGGTCGCGATTGGGTTCAGCCCAAAGCATCGAGCAAAAAAGTCGTAGGTTAAGTTATTTTTTCGCACTTATCATTAAATTTGATGATGTAAATTATATTTATTTCTATCAAGATCGGGATGCGTAAAGAAGTAGACCCGAAAGACTAGTGTGAACATGACTGAGCCGCCATATTGGGCAATCTGTATGGAGCAAAATATCGCTCCCCCTTCGATCTTTAACCTGTTACTAATTGACGACCATCCGATGATGGCAAGAGGCCTGCAATGGTTGTTTGCCGAACGCCAAAGAAAGCTGAACTTCTCATTTGCGAGTTCGTTGGAGGAAGCATTAGAACTACTGGCGCAATCGGATGATTCAACTTATCTAGCGCTTCTTGATTTAACAATGCCCGGTTACGAAGGCCTGGCCGCATTCCAAGGGCTCAGCAAAAAGTACCCTAAGCTAAAGATTGCTATTTATTCAGGTCGCGACGAACCTAGGTTGATTGAGCAGGCGATTCGACTAGGCGCTGCGGGTTTTATTCCAAAATCAACGCCACCTAATATTGTTGCTGATGCGATTTATCTCATGATTGATGGAGGTATCTATTTGCCTTCGTCAATGCTTGTAGGTCGCGAATCATCTGGAAACTTTTTACAGCGCGATGAAGTCTCATATGACGACGAAAGTGACCACATCAGCCAAATTCTCCAAACCATGCCGCTTCGCCGACGGGAAGTGTTTAATGTACTTTGCCAAGGTGCGAGTAACAAAGAAATTTGCCGGCAACTCAACATGAGCATTAACACCGTGAAAACACATGTTTCGCTCATCCTCGCTTCGTTTGAAGTTAACTCACGGCAGAAGTTATCGATCAAAACCCGATGGGGCGAGCGCGGTGTAGATAATAAGCACGCGTAGAAGTAGACCATTCCCCCAAGAAAGCAAAAAGCCTCCAACTTGTGGAGGCTTTTTGATGTTTGCTGCTCGCTGCTTATAAAACAGCGGATCTGACAATTAAGCAGAAAACTTACGGCGGATGCCCATAGCCAATAAACCTAGACCAAGAAGCGCAAAGCTTGCAGGCAATGGAACATTAGCCTTAGGGATTGCGTAGATGTCGTACTTGGCTACGCCCTGAGACGTTGATTCTTGGTATGGGATACCCGCAGTTAGCAAAGCGCCAGTGGCTGAGGCTACGGCAAACTGACGTGTTGAACCGCTCGTTTCAAACAAGAATACCAAATAGGAATTTGCAGCAGTTAAGCCTGTGCAAGTACTACCGAAAGTACCAACAGTCTGGAAAGGGTTGCCGCAAAGGCTAGAGCCAAGGGCGATACCGTTGTAAGTCGCAAGCGACGTATTGCCAAGCGATCCGCCTAAAGTAACTGTGGTTGGGCCGCTAGTGAAACCGCCAGGATTGCCAAGCGTGTTGTTATAGGTACCAGAAATTAGGCAAGGTGCGCTGTTATCAATTTGAACGGGGCCGCAAGTAATTAATGCGGCTTGAGCCTCGTTGCTATGACCAATAAGTGCTGCAGCGGTAACGCCGATCACCATGAATAATCTTGCTAAGGTTTGCTGAAATGTTTTCATCTAAAGCTCCGGAATGTGTTAAAAAAAGAATCTACAAGGTGTATAAGCATAATGCGTGCCAGAAAACCCAGACCATTGATTTATATAGTTTTATTGACAAAACACATAAACGACTTCAACAGTTTACCAAGCCTTGTAAGTACATTCGACTTATTTTTACCATTGTGAATGCTAGTGAGATGTTTCGTTCGAATGAGGCGAAAATTTCATCCCTTTAGGTGAGTCATTGGGTTAAAAACAGTCCAACTCAACAGCAAAATAATGAAAATAAAAGACAAATATCAT
>JAYWIG010000322.1:0-6699 GCA_043789035.1 Betaproteobacteria bacterium | reverse complement strand
GGTGTGGGTTAGCAAGCTCCAATGCTTCTAGCTCTCGAAAGTAGCGATCATACTCAGAGTCGGGCACCTCGGGCGCATCGAGCACATAGTATGCATGCGCCCATAATCGAAGCTTCTGCTTTAAAGCTTCTATCCGGCTTTCTATGTCTGTCGCTTCCACACTAATTGAATAAACGTAATGCTCGCGCTGATCCCGGGTCAATACCAGCAGCATCTAAAGCCCAGTAGCGTTGCCGCAATTGCTCTTCGATTTGGCCCCAAACGCCCTCTGGCAATGGCTTGCCGGTGTCATCAACTAATTGTCCGTCTAGCCGTCTCGCGAGCAATTCTGCACATTGCAACATTTGCTGCCAAGGTCTGTACTGTGCATTTGCACGCGGCACATCTAATAACATAGCAAGCTTATCACCTTGCTCGCCAAAACTTAATGTAAATAGCGTTCCACCTTTGTCATCAAGTTTGGCAAAACGCCCGCCACCCTTTTCAGTCAAGCCATGCTCGACAGCTACTGCCGCAAGCATCGCCGGGCTTACGACAGACGAAGTTTGAATGCTGATGCCTAATTGCGCATCAAGTTCGGCACAACGTCTATCGACATCCCTTGCGCGACTTAAAATTCTGGGCATATCGGCTAAGATAACTTCGCAATCGAGTTGTTTTGATAAGTCTTGCGCAAAGTTACCAAAGTCAGAGAACTCCATTGCATTTAACGGCCCATGTCGATTGGCTAATAGCAGGCCTGCACGGAGTTCAACGTACAGTTCACCCGGATGTAAGATAACCCACTGGCCTGTTGCAAGTAGGCCATCAAATGCCACCGGTTTGCCACCGGCACGCCTGTGAGCCGCGGTAAGTGCCAACAACCGTTCGCCGGATTGAAGCGACGGAAGAGCGAATTCAATTAGATAATCAAAATCATCACTCAAAACGGATGTAGGTAGATTCGACCGGTTTGAATCTTGTGGTGGCAAGGCCAAATTCAAATCGCTAGTGGCATGCACGCCAATATTGGTGTTTACGTTGAGTGCCTGAGCAGCCGCTGAAGCCTCTGCGGCACTCGACCATTCGGTTGCATCATTAGTGGTTACTTTTACTAAGCCTGCGCTTTCAACCATGTACTGCGTAAGTACGCCAAGCGAAGGTTCAGACAAAGCAGATTGTTCAATTGAATTGCCCACAAAATGGTTTTCTGTAGGCTCACTTCCCTCAGTAGGTAACCCTTGGTTTAAAGACGGAATTCCCGAATTTGAAGTGCGAACTTGCTCAGCAACCTTCGAAGTTGTAACAGGCGAAGCAGGTTTTACTTTCGCGCCATCGGTAGGTTTTGGATTTAACTTCTTTTCTTGAAAAAAATTAAAAGCCAATACACCACCAATGACGGTGAATGCCAAAATCATCAAAACCCAAGTAAGTGTGCTTAATGACGCCATAGAGCTCTCTTCATTTTGCGACTTTTCAAGCGGCTTGGGCAAAGCTTGACGCAGCTTCTAAGTCAACAGCCACGATACGCGAGACACCTTTTTCTTGCATAGTTACCCCAATCAATTGCTGGGCCATTTCCATCGCAATTTTGTTGTGGGTAATAAACAAAAACTGAGTTTGAACCGACATACGCCGCACCATATCCGCATAACGTTCGGTATTAGCATCATCGAGTGGAGCGTCAACCTCATCAAGTAAGCAAAACGGCGCCGGGTTCAATTGAAATAGCGAGAACACTAGTGCTATCGCCGTCAACGCTTTCTCGCCACCAGACAGCAAATGAATCGAGCTATTGCGTTTGCCTGGAGGCTGAGCAACCACGGTAATTCCCGAATCCAAAATCTCATCACCAGTCAGCATTAACCTCGCCTCGCCACCGCCAAACAACTCCGGGAACAAGCGCCCGAAATGTGTGTTGACAGAATCGTAAGTGTTTTGCAATAAGTCGCGAGTTTCCATGTCGATCTTCTTAATCGCATCTTCGAGCGTCGTAATCGCTTCATTCAAATCAGCCATCTGGCTATCGAGGAACGTCTTTCTATCCGTCGATGAAGTAAGTTCATCAAGAGCGGCCAAGTTAACGGGACCAAGTGCTACTACTGCATTCGTTAAACGCGTTACCTCGCCTTGCAACCATGAAGGTTTAGGCGGTTCAACAAAAGCCGCTTTAAGCGCATCGGCCAGCGCAGTCATGTCTACTTCTGCCTCCGAAAGCTGCAACTCAAATTGCTCTGCATTAATGCGAGCAGCCTGTTCTTTCAACATCAAATCATTCAAACGCATGCGCAACGGCTCTTGATCACGCTCTAACTGCATGCGCTGCTCATCTTTTACTCGAAGCTGCGCACTCAAGTCATCTAAACGGCTTCGGCCAGCCGCAAGTACCTGCTCGGCTTTCGCTTTTGCATCCAATGCAGCTTGTAACAAAGCTTGCGCGGGTGCGTCTGACAGCTCTGCAAGTTTTGCCTGCAATGCCTCGCCATCTGCTCTGGCTTGCAGCGCATTTTGATCGCGCATTTGTTTGTTGCTTTTTAACTGCTCTAAGCGCAGTTGTAGCGAACGATCTTTAAAGCCTGCCTCTTGAGCTTGTCGCTCGACCGCGCGCTCCTGCTCACGCCACGTTGCTAGCTCGCGCTCGGCATCAAGCAATGCAGTGATCAAATCTTCAGTGGCTTGTTGGCGCTCCGCCAGCTCAGAATCCATTGTTTCAAATGAATCGCCTTCGGCAGCTATGAGTTCATTCTGCACTGCAATGTCAGCATCAACCTCAATGAGTTCTCCTTGAACACGTTCTTTACTCAACGCCGCACGCTGCTGCTCTTGCTCTGCTTTTTGAACTTCTAGACGCAGCGAAGCCGTTTTCTTTAGTGCCAAGTTATGAGCTTCGCGGATACTGCTTAAAGCTGACAGGCTAGCGCTAAAAGCCGCTTCAACTCTTGCTGCAGTAGCGCGCGCTTCGTCAGTCAACATTTGCTGAGCGCGCTGCTCCTTAACTAAATTATCGAGTTCATGCTGCCTATGTAACACACCTTCTTGTTCTGAGTCGGCTGCGTACAAAGCCACCGCGTGGCGCCAAACACTATGGCCATGCTTAAGCACAAAGCGAGCGCCACAAGGCAACTGCTCGCGCTTGCTGATGGCTTCGGCCATCGAATCAGCAACAAACACGTTTGAGAGTTGATCAGCCACCAAGGCCTGAACTTGGGCATCGCTTGAGTGAATCAAGCCCGCTAAATTGCGCAAGCCACTCACGAGTTGCCCGGGCAATGCTCCGGCTACAACTTGGTTGGTGTAAAACACTACTTTACCAGGCGGAGAATCGCTAGCCAATGCTGCAACCGAATCAACCCGACTAACTTCAAGGCCATTCACCATCTCGCGAAGTGCAGCTTCTACAGCCACTTCCCAGCCTGATTCAATCTTAAGTTTTTGCCAAAGGCGATTTAACTTATCTAGGCCATGCTTGCCCAACCAAGGATTCAATTTGCCTTGGTTCGCAACACGCTCTTGCAATTGTTTAAGCGCTAGGATTCTGGCTTCAATGTGCGAAAGTTTGCCCTCGTTTTCACGCAATGAATGTGCCGTCGGGCCACGCTGGGCATCAAAGCTTGCCCATTTCACTTCGCTTTGCGCCAATGAATCAGACACTTGCGCCTCAACCATCAAGGCTTCTTCAAGAATGCCTCTCTGCGTCTCTAAATCTTCACCTTCCGGCGCCAAAATCAATGCGGCTTCGGCCTGCAAACGATCACGACGACGCTGTAAATTCGAGAGCGCATCTTGCGCGGCTCGCTGCTTAGCCGCCGACAATTCAATCTTGCTGCGAACAGCAGCGACATCGGTACGGGATAGCTCACTTGTCTGACGTGCTTTACCGGCCTTTTCTTCTAAATCTGGGCCTTGGCCTTGCAAATCTGTAAGCTTTGCTGAAAGCTCTTCAAACGCAAAAGCGGCTTCCTCAATTTCAAGGCCCGTCGTATCAATTTGTTCAGCAAGCGAAGTTGAGTCTTGTGTTGCGGAATCGAACAGTGTATTGAGCGAGACTAGTCGCTCGCGCAGTTGGCTTTGGCTCTCGGAAACAAAGCGGATCTCGCTCTCAATTTTGGCAACTTCAGAGTTGCTATCGTAGAAAGCAGCTTGTAAGGTATGTACGGCATCAGATGCTTCATAGTGCAAAGAGCGAGTTTGCTCCATCTCTACTTCATGACTTCGAATAGAGGCAATTTTCGCGTCTAAGGCAATTTGAGCTGCCGCAGCCAAGGCCGCAACCTTTGCCTGCTCATTTGCGGCTTCCTCACGTCGTAACAACCACAACATGCGTTGCTTTTGCTCGCGCTCAGCTTCCAACTCTCTATACTGGCGAGCAACCTCAGCTTGATTTTCAAGCTTGTCGATTTGGGCATTCAACTCGCGAAGAATGTCATCAACCCGGGTTAAATTCTCACGCGTATCTGAGAGCCTATTTTCAGTTTCTTTACGGCGTTCTTTGTATTTTGAAACACCGGCAGCCTCTTCCAAAAAGATTCGTAAATCTTCTGGTTTCGCTTCAATAATTCTAGAAATGGTGCCTTGGCCGATGATCGCGTAAGCACGTGGCCCCAAGCCTGTACCCAAGAAAATGTCGTGCACGTCTTTTCGACGCACTGCTTGATTGTTAATTAAGTAGCTCGACGTACCGTCGCGAGTTAAAACCCGTTTTACTGAAATTTCTGTGTAGGTGCCCCAGCTTCCACCTATTCGGCCCAAGCTGTTGTCGAACACAAGCTCAACCGACGCACGCGACGCCGGGCGCCGATCGGATGCACCATTAAAAATAACGTCTTGCATGGATTCGCCACGCAACTCCGACGCTTTCGACTCACCGAGCACCCAGCGTACAGCATCCATGATGTTGGATTTACCGCAACCATTGGGCCCTACAACACCAACGAGTTGGCCAGGAACCTCAAAGGAAGTGGGGTCAACGAAGGACTTAAACCCCGCGAGCTTGATCTGCTTTAAACGCATGGAAAAGTATTTTTAGAGCTGTAAAGGGTTAAAAGAAGCTGCACCCTTGGGGCCGCATTTGAGACAATGGATAGCCCTTTATAATAGCAGTCACGAGCAGTGTAACTTTCCGCTCAACCCTTAAAAATTCTTAAAAAACAATCCGCTCATGTCTAGTAAACCCTCCAAAAAGCTCGATACCTTCCCTAACCCTGCCCCAAAACGCGATTACTTAATTCATTTCGACATTCCGGAATTCACCTGCCTGTGCCCATTAACTGGGCAACCAGACTTTGCGACTTTCATCATTGACTACATTCCAGACAAGCTAAACGTCGAGCTAAAGAGCTTAAAGCTCTACATGTGGTCTTATCGCGATGAAGGCGCTTTCCACGAGAAAGTAACGAACACTATCTTTGACGATATCGTCAAGGCCATCGCACCGCGATACATCAAAGTCACCGCAAAATGGTATGTTCGCGGAGGCATTTATACCAATGTGGTGGTCGATCACCGAAAAAAAGGTTGGAAGCCTGCGCCTAAGGTGGCGCTAGATACATTCGAAGCTGAATCTCCAATACGCGGGTAATTTCGGCGGATGAATCAACTTCTCCAAACTCTGAAGCCCTACCCTTTCGAAAAACTTCGACTGGAGCTCGCTGGCATAGTGCCGAACGCCGATTTGCGCCCTGTAAACCTGTCGATTGGCGAGCCTAAGCACGCAACCCCAGCCGTCATTACAGATGCCTTAACGAGCAATTTGGCTGGGCTGTCAGCCTACCCAGCAACGGCAGGCCTGCCAGCATTGCGCCAAGTTATGGCCGCATGGCTAAAAAGAAGGCACCAATTAGCGAATATCGATGCACTTACTCAGGTGTTGCCAGTCAATGGCTCACGTGAGGCCTTGTTTGCCTTTGCACAAACAGTCCTTTCGCCGAAATCCGATAGCGACAATTGGGTAATTTCGCCAAACCCCTTCTACCAAATCTACGAAGGTGCTGCGCTTTTAGCTGGGTGCAAACCGTACTACATTGAACAGGCTGCTAACAATCAATTCCGCTGTGATTGGAAGTCAATACCGCAGAGCGTCTGGCAAAACACGCAACTACTTTTTGTTTGCTCGCCGGGCAATCCGACGGGTTCCGTCATGCCACAATCAGAATGGAATTTGCTTTTCGAACTTTCGAAAAGGTACGGCTTCATCATTGCCTCAGACGAATGCTATTCGGAAATTTATTTCGACGAAGCTACGCCACCGCTCGGTGCCTTAAAAGCCGCAGAAAACTTTGGCCTAACGGACTACAAGCGGTTAGTTATTTTTTCTAGCCTTTCGAAACGCTCCAATGTTCCGGGTATGCGCTCAGGCCTAGTGGCAGGTGACGAAGAACTGATTAAAGCGTTTTTGCTTTATCGTACCTACCACGGTAGCGCTATGAGCCAAACGATACAGCATGCTTCGATTGCTGCGTGGAACGATGAGGCGCACGTCATCGACAATCGCGCAGCATACAAGGCGAAGTTCGACGCCATTACAGAATCGGTTGCTAAGTACCTGCCATGCACTATGCCCGAAGCTGGCTTTTATCTTTGGGCAAAAGTGCCGGCAAATATATGTAACGGCGACGATATTGAGTTGGTGAAACAGCTCTTTCAACATCAAAACTTACTGCTCTTACCCGGCAGCCTTTTAGGTCGAGAAGTTGACGGCCATAACCCTGGCAAAGGTTTTGT
>JAYWIG010000321.1:0-6715 GCA_043789035.1 Betaproteobacteria bacterium | reverse complement strand
GCAGTCGCCCGCCGCTACCAAGGTTGGCTTGTCCTCGTACATAAAGCGCGCCCAGCCTTTCAACATATACACAATCTGAAATTCGGCCACATGGAAATACCAGCCAGTACCTTCACTTGGTGCTAGGTTCGCCTTAGCAATATGCGCAATAACTTTACCTCGCGTTGCCTTGGCCACGCCCAAGTCTTTATAGAGAAAGAAATCACGCAGCCCACCTTTTAGAAATGTCGTGTCATTTACTTTAGTGTGCGAGAAATCAGTGTCACTTTCAAATGTCGTAAGTGTGGTCATGCTTAAAACTCCATTTCAAATTCTTCAATTTCCTCAGGCTCGGTTTGCGCCGCCGCTATCCACTCTTTCATGAAAGGCATGTTGAGTATTTGGTCGCAATATTTTTGGCAAATCGGGTCCATCACGACACCGTAGGTTTTAAATCGTGTACAAACTGGCGCATACATCGCATCGGCTATCGTTGGCGTTTTGCCGAATAAATACGGCCCTTTGTAGGCAATAAGGCATTCATGCCAGATCTCAACCACCCGTTCAATATCTAACTGGGCCTTTGACCACACTTTGAATCCCTTAACCTCGGCTTTTAAATTCATTGGTAGCGAAGAACGCAGCGCTGAAAAACCGGAATGCATTTCGCCGGATATGGCCCGACAATGAGCACGATGCACAGGATTGGACGGCAAAAGCTTTGCATTTGGTGCAATTTCGTTAAGGTACTCACCGATGGCCAATGTGTCCCACACTTTAACTTTGTTGTGTCGAAGGCAAGGTACTAGGATAGACGGGGAAAGTAATAACAATTCAGCCCGTGCATCAACCGAATCGGCTGCCACCAGTACTTCTTCGAATTTGAGGCCAGACAACTTCACCATCAGCCAGCCACGCAAGGACCAAGATGAGTAGTTTTTACTGCTAATCGTAAGCGTCGTTCCGGCCATATAACACCTTCTAGTTGCAGATCTATTCCGCACGATGCCTGCCGTTACCGACAGCGCTTTGGCGCATTTTCTTAATCAACACGATGCAAAATATATGCCACGTGGCCGTAGGCATGCCTTTTGCGTCTCGATACGACAAAGACTCGCATTCAGAGGCCTAATGATGATGTATTTCGGCTATCAAATGTTCGCTAACGCGAGCGACCCATTAAGACAGTTTGCACAAAACGCTATGCAAACCGTGGATCAATGGCGGGATTCAACCGATACGGCATTTTTGCGAAAAACAGCAGCCTACTATGAACAAATTGCCATTCGCGGGTTTACTAATACGCGGCCCGACTTCAATATTGAGCCAGTAAGGGACAATCAAGGCAACATGGTCGACGTGGTCACAAGCGTTGCCGCTAGTACGCCGTTTTGCAATCTGGTTTGTTTTCGCAAAGACACTCAAAACGAATTACCTCAGGTTTTGCTCGTTGCCCCAATGTCCGAGCACTTCGCGACACTTTTGCGCGGCACGGTTCAAACCCTCGTCCAAGACCATGAAGTTTACTTAACGGACTGGCTTAACATCCGAGACATTGCGCCCACCGAGGGGCGCTTTGGTCTTGATGAATATGTTGACCAGATCATCCACTTTCTAAGGGTCTTGGGAGCACCGACTCATTTAATGGCAGTATGCCAGCCGACGGTCGCCTGCATCGTCGCAGCGAGCGTTTTAGCAATGCAGTCCGACCCTGCTGTGCCCGCAAGCTTAATACTGATGGCGGGCCCGATTGACACGCGAATGAATCCGACCAAGGTTAACGAACTGTCCATGACCAAACCAATCTCATGGTTCGAATCGAACTTGATAAGTTCGGTGCCTATGCAATTCAAGGGATATGGGAGAAAGGTTTATCCCGGGTTTGTGCAGCTAACCGCTTTCATGAACATGAACATGGCCCGGCACAAAAAATCCTTCCAAGATTTATTCGATCTGCGTGTCGCTGGGGATCACGTCAAAGCGAATCAAATCCGGGATTTTTATCAAGAGTACTTTGCCATCATGGATTTATCGGCGGACTTTTATTTAGAAACCGTTGAGAAAGTTTTTCAACTTCATTTATTGCCCAAGGGCGAACTTACCTACAAAGGCGAACGTATACGCCCGGATGCCATCCGCCGCACATTTTTATTAACCGTTGAGGGTATGCGAGACGATATCTGCGGTATCGGCCAAACACTGGCTGCGCAGGATTTATGTTCACGCATTCCACCGTATATGAAGACGCATCACCTGCAGGCTGGCGTAGGGCACTATGGCGTGTTTAGCGGCAAACGATGGAGCACACAGATTTATCCTGTTGTCAGAGGCATGATTCAGGCAGTGACTTAATACAGCCTGCCTTAATGCTCCCATAACACGCGGGCTTTGACGCACAATAAGGGCTATGCTGCCCGACCTTAAATCACTTCAACTGTTTGTCGCGATTGCCGATTGCGGCAGCATCAGCGAAGCCGCTCGTCGAATGCATCTTGCGTTGGCAGCAGCCAGTAAACGGATAAGCGTTCTCGAATATCGAGCCGGAACACAGCTATTGCATCGCCATGCCCGGGGCATTCGCTTAAGTGCTGCTGGCGAAGGCATGCTTGTACATGCACGAGCAACCTTGGCAAGCTTGGAACGCCTGCAAAGCGAACTCGGTGATTTTCAACAAGGTGTTCGCGGTATCGTACGCGTTGCTGCCAACGGTTCAGCAATGTCCCAAACGCTACCGGCTGAAGTTGGGCGATTTCTCACCGCTCATCCCGGCATTCATCTGCACCTTAAGGAGATGGGTAGCGGTGATACCGTGAGGGCGCTGCGAACAGGGCAAATAGATATTGGCATTTTCGAGTCGACCTCAGAACACATCGGCATAGAGACACGAAGCTTTCGCAGCGATCGGCTTGCAGTCGTGGTGCCAATGCGTCATCCGTTATCGAAAAGAAAACGGCTGCAAGAGGCTGATATCTTTTCTCATGAACTGATCGGATTACATGAAAGCACAGCACTCAACCAACTATTAGCAAAAGTCGCAGCACAGCGTAATCAGACCTTAAAAATTCGTGTACAAACCGGAAGCTTCGATGGTATGTGCCGCCTGATCGAGCAAGGCCTTGGAATCGGTGTATTACCTGAAGATTCGATAGCGCCACAGCGTAAAGCATTAAACGTTAAATGCATCGCCTTAGACGCCCCTTGGGCGCTGCGCCAGCACTTAATTGGTTGTGTTCATGAAGCGCATTTAACTGCCGCCGCCCGGTCGTTGCTCACGACGTTATCAGTTGCTCACGAGTTCGTGGGAAGTACTCCCCCCGTACACCTCGGTAGGTGATTTTTAGTGCACTATTTTCGCAATTCAAAAGTGCCTACCCATGCAGCGACCGATCTTGATCGGCAGCGTCTGGATAGGTAGCGCCTCGGTAGGCGATGGCCGGGTCGTTGATCTACCTTCGCTTGGGGTAATTACGAAATGCTTGTTCAACAAATAGCAGGCGGTGTAGTGATCACCTTGCCCGTCGAATAAAAACCCGCCTCCGCCATCACAGGGGCGGGCTTTGCTCAATAGCTGATCACTTCAAATCAAACCGATCTAGGTTCATCACTTTGACCCAAGCCGACACAAAATCGCAAACAAACGCTGCGTGCGCATCGCTGCTGGCATACACCTCTGCAATGGCGCGAAGCTGGGCGTTAGAGCCGAACACCAAGTCGTTGACAGTGCTAGTCCATTTGGGCTGCCCTGTTGCTCTGTCTCGCCCTTGCAGCACGCCGGGTGTTGTGCCCGATTTTTCCCAAACGGTGCTCATATCGAGTAGGTTAACAAAGAAATCATTCGTTAAAGCTTCAGGCTTGTGTGTGAATACGCCGTGCTGGGACTGGCCAACATTGGCGTTCAAGACGCGCAAACCGCCAACGAGCACCGCCATCTCGGGTGCGGTCAACGTAAGCAAGTTGGCTTTGTCCACCAGCAGCTCGGCAGCATGTACTTCTTGGCCGGGGCGCAGGTAGTTACGAAAGCCGTCGGCAACAGGTTCCAGAATGGCAAACGAGTGCACATCGGTCTGGTCTTGCCGCGCATCCATGCGGCCTGGGGCGAACGGGACGGTTACATCAATACCCGCCTTCTTTGCAGCTGCTTCGACTGCAGCTGAGCCGCCTAAAACAATCAGGTCAGCTAGAGACACTTTTTTGCCTGCACTTTGCGCTTCATTGAAGTCGTTCTGAATGCCCTGCAGAACTTGCAACACGTTGGCAAGCGCCGCAGGTTGATTTACTTCCCAGTCTTTTTGAGGTGCTAAGCGGATGCGTGCGCCGTTGGCGCCGCCACGTTTGTCGCTACTTCGAAAGGTTGAGGCAGACGCCCAGGCCGTGGTAATCAGTTGCGAAATCGACAAGCCTGATGCGAGCACTTTTAACTTAAGGCTGGCAATATCCCGCTCGTTGATCAATTCATGGTCAACAGTAGGAATAGGGTCTTGCCAGATTAGCACTTCAGGTGGCACCAGTTTGCCTAAGTAGCGGCTACGTGGGCCCATGTCGCGGTGCGTGAGCTTGTACCAAGCCCGTGCGTAAGCATCGGCAAACTCCGCCGGGTTGGCCATAAAGTGGCGTGAAATTTTTTCGTACGCCGGGTCCATTCGCATCGCGATGTCAGCAGTAGTCATCATGGGTGCTTGGCGCTGAGTGGGGTCGTGCGCGTCCGGCACAGTGCCGTCTGCTACTGTGCCTTTGGGCTTCCACTGGTGCGCGCCAGCCGGGCTCTTAGTCAGTTCCCAATCGTAGCCAAACAGGTTTTCAAAATAACCGTTGTCCCACTGAATGGGGTTGTTGGTCCAGGCTCCTTCAATACCGCTGGTGACGGTGTGCGCGCCTCTACCGCTGCCGAAGCTGTTTTTCCAGCCCAGGCCTTGCTCTTCGATGCCAGCGCCTTCTGGCTCAGCGCCAACATATTTGCCAGGGTCTGCCGCGCCGTGTGCTTTGCCAAAGGTGTGGCCACCCGCCGTTAGTGCCACGGTCTCGTAGTCGTTCATGGCCATGCGAGCAAATGTCTCTCGAATGTCGCGTGCCGAGCCGAGCGGGTCGGGCACACCTTCTGGGCCTTCGGGGTTGACGTAAATCAAACCCATGTGGGTAGCACCCAGGGGTTGCTCCAATTGCCGGTTACCTGAATAGCGATTGTCGCTGCCCATCCATTTGGTCTCTGACCCCCAGTAAATATAGTCCTCTGGCTCCCAAATATCTGGCCTGCCACCGCCAAAACCAAAAGTTTTAAAGCCCATGGAATCCATGGCCACATTTCCTGCCAGAATCATCAAGTCAGCCCACGACAACTTGCGCCCATACTTTTGCTTGATGGGCCAGAGCAAACGTCGCGCTTTGTCCAAGTTTCCGTTGTCAGGCCAGCTATTGAGTGGCGCAAAGCGTTGCGCGCCTGAGCCCGCACCACCCCTACCATCGGCAATACGGTAAGTACCGGCGGCGTGCCAAGCCATGCGCACGAAAAACGGGCCATAGTGACCATAATCGGCAGGCCACCAGTCCTGTGAATCGGTCATCAGGACGGTGAGATCGTTGACTAGATCGTCCAAATCGAGCGTTTTGAACGCCTGGGCGTAGTTAAAGCCTTCGCCCATTGGGTTAGACAATTCAGAATGCTGGTGCAATCGCTTTAAGTTTAGCTGGTTGGGCCACCAATCTGCATTGGTACGGCTAGACGCGAAGGCCTGTTGCCGCGAACCGCTTGAAAAGGGACATTTTGCTTCGTTTTGCATCTGTTGTTCAGCCATGACGGCTCCTCGGTTGGTTGAAAAATAACAGTCAAAAAACTTTTGACACACTTATTTTGAATTCGTAAGAAGAAACACTAAAGTAAATTAAAAATAACTTACCAATAGTTTTTATTAATTGGCATGGCATTTGTGATTCAAGCATTTGCATGGAGGTGCATACAAAAATGAGGTCCTGACCTTGACGGAGTAAGGATTCTGCGACTCACCTATGAAGGCTAGGTCACCCCCCCAAGCCGTGCAAGACAAAGTATTGAACAGTTTTGACACCCGGATTTGGCTGCTTGACAATCTGCTATAGCGGCTAACTTAGTTAGCCGAACTTGAATTGGTTTCGCGCGAGAACGATCTCGTGTTGGCGATGCAAATGAAAAAGGAACAGTTAGTCTTTGTTTAAAAGCCAATCAACTAAATACGCGCGCTCGACTCCCTTGTAATCACCACCCCATGCAGTGTCCATGGATAACACTAATTTAGGGTAAGCGTCTTTTATCGAAAGGAGCGGCGTAAATTCTCGCTGCACTGTTTCTTCGCTTGCAAATAAGGGTGACTTGGATATAAATTTTTTCGATCTCTTGGGCACTTGAACGCTCTGCCATAAAATCGACTTCCATCGCACCGACCCTAACGATGCTGACTTGATAACCACGTACACGAAGCTCGTTGTAAACAATGCTTTCTAACAGCTGACTGCGAAATGACCTTACCCCTGAATTCCGCATCTCTTAACTGAGCGGTTTATGCAGCGGGCTGTTGCTTTGCTGCGTGCCATTGCCCTTCAAACTTCATTGGGCTCATCTTGCCCAACGTTGAGTGTAACCGAGTTGAATTATAGAAATGAAGCCAATCCATCACTTCAGATTTGCACTCTGCCATTGTCGCAAACTTTCTTCCGTGAACTCTGGCAACTTTTAATCGTGACCATCGGTGTTGAGTGTAGCTTTTTG
>JAYWIG010000320.1:0-6897 GCA_043789035.1 Betaproteobacteria bacterium | reverse complement strand
ACCGGTGTTAAATCGGTTGCGAGAGCAGGCTGGTGTGCAAGAGGCAATGATCGTCACGGCGGCTAACAGAATCGTTTATATGAGTGGCAGCCAGCTCTTGCGCCTCGTGCCCGATTTACCTCCACCGAACGCGTTACGCCAGGTACGGTTAACTCGGCAATATGCGGCCATTGAGGCGATGACACCTTCGGAATCTGCGCCGGCAAAAGGCTATCAAATTCGGGCAATCGTTGTCGTTTCGACTGACGGTAGTAGGCCCGATGATGCAAAGTACTTGCAGCTCTTACAACAAGTACCAACTGCGCTTGCCGACAATGCCGATGCAGTACAACAAGGGTATCGCGACTACCAGGAGTTATCGCTGTCACGCGCCGGTTTAAAGCGGGTTTTTAGGGTTACTTTAGTGCTCACTTTTTTACTGACTTTGTTTTCGGCAATCGCAGCAGCGTTCTTGCTTGCAGGTTGGTTAACAGGGCCTTTGGCCGAGCTTGCCGCGGCGACAAAAGCAGTTGCCGAAGGTAACTATAAACCTCTAAAAGATTATAGTGGCAGAGACGAGCTTGGGGTTCTTACACAATCGTTTAATCGAATGACACAACAGTTAGATGATGCCCGCCACCAAGTGCAGATCAACCAACAAAGTTTGGAGGAAGTGAATACCCGACTACAAAGTGTACTGGCGAATCTTAATGCGGGTGTGCTTGTTTTGGATGGCAAGCTTAATCTCGTTTTAGCCAATGTTGGTGCCGAGCGCATTATGGGCGAAAGTCTCACGAATTTTATTGGGGGTAAGTTGGATGCCTTACCTAGGCTAGGTGTTGTTGCCTCTGATATTCGACAGGCATTTAATGAATCAGGGCATGCGGCTTGGCAGCGTCAATTCGAACTACCGAGTGCGTTAAGGGACAACAAGCAAACACTTTTTGCCAGAGGCTCCGTATTGGAGCTTTCACTCAACATTACTGGTTATGTGTTGGTGTTTGACGACGTTAGTGAATTAATTTCCGCGCAGCGTGCTGTGGCCTGGGCTGAGGTTGCTCGTCGACTGGCCCATGAAATCAAGAATCCTTTGACGCCAATTCAATTGGCTGCAGAACGCATGCAAATGAAATTGCACGATAAGCTAGGCGCTGCAGATGCTGAAATGCTTGGAAAAAATACACGAACTATCGTGAACCAAGTGTCGGCACTAAAGTATATGGTCGATGAATTTAGAGACTACGCACGTCTGCCCTCTGCCCGCCTAGATCCTCTGGATTTGAATGCACTCATTGATGAGATACTGAGGCTCTATGGCGATGGCAAAATCGTGTCTTATTTAGACGAGTCCTTACCGCTTGTGTTGGGCGATGCTACCTTGCTTAGGCAGGTGGTTCATAACCTTGTGAAGAACGCACTGGAGGCGACAGAGAAAATAGCGCAAGCCCAGGTACATGTATCGACTCAGAGTGTTAAGTTGGTCGATGGACAAATGGCAGTGCGGTTATCGATTAGGGACAATGGTGGCGGCTTTGCTGATGCGCTGTTAGCCAGAGCTTTCGAGCCCTATGTAACAAGTAAACCTCGTGGCAGCGGACTCGGTTTACCGATAGTTAAGAAAATTATTGAGGAGCATGGTGCTCGTATTGACATCTCGAATATTGATCCGACCCCTCAAGACTCACAAAAGCAAGAAATATTTGTCGAAAAAGGTGCATTAGTGACGGTCCTATTTACTAAACTTGCAAAAAACGAGCACAATACGAGTGTCAAATAAACAACAAATAAATAACGATAATTTCTCACCCAGCATCGCAGGACTTTATGGCGGATATCTTAGTAGTTGATGATGAGATCGGAATTCGAGAATTACTCTCAGAAATTCTTGGTGACGAGGGCCATGCAATCACGGTTGCAGAAAATGCCCAACAAGCACGAGTTGCTAGAGAGAGCCAAGGTTTTGATTTAGTTCTTCTTGATATTTGGATGCCTGATACAGATGGCGTGACCTTATTGAAAGAGTGGGCCGGCAGCGGAAAGCTGACAATGCCTGTGATCATGATGTCGGGCCATGCAACGATAGACACAGCTGTAGAAGCAACACGTATCGGTGCAATGGATTTCCTTGAGAAACCGATTTCAATGCAAAAGCTTTTGCGGGCTGTTGAACAGGGCCTATCAAAAAGCAAAGGCGTGGAGCCTCCAACGCCATCAAGCACGTCACAGAATATGCCAAGTGGTTTGAGCCCAACGTATTTCGGCGCAACGCCATCGGCACCGAATGTTCAAGCATTTTTACCGGTCAAAGCAATGATGGGTTCAGCATCCTTGACGATTCCTCAGGCACCACCTGCTCAGCATCATGCGTTCGGCACGATACCGCAGGCAGCGCCATCATTGGCTAGCGTTGTAGGCATGCCGTCAGCACCCGCAATTGGCATGCCAGGCGCGGCATTGATTGTCGATGACCTACCACTTGATTTGCCTTTACGGGAAGCCAGAGATGCGTTTGAGCGTGCGTATTTTGAGCACCACCTCACCCGTGAGCATGGCAGTATGACTCGGGTTGCGGAGCGTACAGGCTTAGAACGTACGCACTTGTACCGTAAGCTTAAGCAGCTCGGGATTGATCTGTCTCGCGGTGCTTACAGAAAATCTGGCTAGTTTAAAGAAGCGTCGGTGATGTCCATCACACCGACACTTTTCATGACAGAGCACAATAGGGCCGTGGAAGAATCAATATCAAATACGGTTAAAAGGCTCGCTTTAGGGGGTAGTACCCCTTTGCTCAAAGACGATGAAATATTCATCAGAACCTATTTGGGCCGAATTGAAATACAAAACCCTACCTCGACTATTCCGAGACGCTTGAGAACGATGCTATTGCTCGTCGATGGCAAGCGAACCTTGGCCGATTTTCGACGCTCTATGACCCGTTATCGAAACCTTGATGAAAGCTTGGATATGCTTTTCAAAATGGGCTTGATTGAACGCTTACCAGAACTAATGGAGTGGTAGGGCGCCGATTACCTATCATTGTTGTGACTGGCCCAGCTGATGACTTAAAAGCACAGGTGGCGACTTCTCTGCTTAAAACTTCTTCCTCTTCTTATGCCCTCGTATCAGAAAGTACGATTGGCGCTTCAATAGATGGGGCAGATCAACCACCCCAAAGCGTAAAAAAATTTGGCGTTGACGGTTGCCTATGTTGCATAGGTGCAGTAACGTTAATGGCACAGCTAACTCGTTTGTTGCGAGCTCAACGACGTGAGAATAGCTACCAAGGCATACTGCTTGTTGCTGGTGCTCAAACAAAGAGTTCGGTGCTTATAGATCTGCTACGGCAACCGATTTTGGCGGAGTTGGTAGAAGTAAAAGCTGTGGTCTATATTTGCCCCGAAATGCTCGAGTCTCAGGCGGAAAACATTATGGTCGCGGATGTCCTGTATTGTGGCCAAGGGTATATGGTTGATTTACTCGCCAAGCCAGCCGCATGGTTGGCTGACCTACCCGGCAGTGAAGACCGAGTTCTTGCTAGCGATATCGCCCAACTCCAAGATTTGACTATGCTGCAGCGCCCGCAAGCCAACAAAGCCGTCTGGCCCGCAGAAAGAACTTTTGATCGACAAAGGCTGCAAAATCTTTTTGATCAGGCGGCCAAAGTTGGCTTGTGCTTTGATGCAGTCTTTCGAACCCAGCGGGCTTGGTACCAGTGGCGGCTACTAAAAAATACGCAGCATCTTGCACCGACGTTGGAAACTGCCTATCGGCGCCATAGCTACTTAAATTGGTACCCAACTGAGGGCGTCCAGGAGGCGTTTGAAGCCTTGAAGTCAGCAATTGAGTATCGTGATTAGGGTTGTTGTTAAAAGGGTTTTGAATAAGCCTCCAATATTCGGCGTATAGTCCACTGAACAACACAAATTTAAGCGTTCGTCGGTCATAAGTGAACGCCCATCTTTGATTTTGCACCTTGAAAACCAAGCAGTAGACACTACTTAAAAATAACTTAAAAGCAGCCAGGAAAGAGTAAGCGTAAGGCTAACTATGCAGATGATTTACAACAGCCCTAACTACTGTGTCGTAGAGTTTAAGGACGCAGAAGGGCACGCTGGCGGTTATGAAATTATGGACAAGTCCTCTCGTCGAGAGTTATTCCTTGGTGGAATTTTGGCCGAGAACTTCCGTGTCAATGTCGCCGAGTTAATTCAAGGTGAACCTTCTATCGAAGAAGTGGACGACTTTCTAGGTTCATTCGAAGGATTGATGCAGCAACCGCTGACACTGCATTAGAGCTACGTTAAAGCTGCTCCCACGGAAGGCCGTCGTGCCGCCAACCGTTGAGGTTCCCGCGTTGATTGTGGTCATCGCGATCGCCCTCAAAGCCATAACGTACATTAATGACGTGAGAGAATCCATTCGCCTCTAAGGCTTCGCCAGCTTCTATGGAGCGTTTGCCACTGCGGCAGATTAGCACCACTGGGCGCTCAGTTTTCTGTTCGGCAAGGTTTTTGATTTCTTCAACAAATCGAGTGTTTAACTCCCAATCTGGGCCGTCGTACCATCCAACATGCATAGAGCCTAAGGCATGCCCGACAAAAAAATACTCTGCGTCAGAGCGACAATCAACAAATAAAGCGTTGGCGTGTTGAGAGAGAAACTCGAATGTCTCTTTTGGGGTTAAGTGATCCATAGATTTCATAATTGTTGCATATCAAAGATGGCACCCTAGATTGACAGCCTGCATGGCTCGGTATTATTTAGTCTGTGTTTGCGAACTTGACCTGCCCTGGAGACATCCCATCATGATGAGTGCTGAACAGAATCAATTACTCACTCAAGTTGGCCCCCGAACACCGGGCGGAAACTTGCTACGCCGCTATTGGCAGCCCATTGCATTAGCTGATGAATTCGACGCCTCTTTGATGCCGGACATGGCGTTGCGCCCAGTAAAACCAATTCGAGTACTAGGCCAGGACTTCGTACTTTTTCAGGATGGGGCTGGAAGGTTTGGTTTGTTAGATCGAGACTGCCCGCATCGAGGGGCTGATTTGTCTTATGGTCGTCGTGAACCAGAAGGTTTACGTTGCCCATTTCACGGTTGGATGTTTGACGTCAACGGCAAATGCTTAGAAACCCCTGCAGAGCCTTTAGGAAGTAAGTTGTGTGATCGGGTAAAGCAGCGTGCGTATCCCGTCGTTGAAAAAAATGGTGTGTTGTTTGGTTATTTTGGAGACGAGAAAGTGCCATCTGAATTTCCTGCCTTCGATTGTTTCGAAGCGCCAATAAGTCATGTTTTTGCTTTCAAAGGGTTTCTTCAGTGCAATTGGTTGCAAGCGTTAGAAGTTGGTATAGACCCAGCGCATGCGTCATTTTTACATCGATATTTTGAGGATGAAGATGTTGCCAGCAGTTACGGTAAGCAGTTTCGGGGTAGCTCAGCTAATTCGGATATTCCGATGACTCGGCTTTTGCGTGAATTTCAATCGCCTGAAATTTTGGTTGAAGCCACCGATTTTGGGTTGCGGTTAATGGCCTTGCGCAAAATCAATGACGAACAAACCCATGTACGCGTGACTAACCAAGTGTTTCCGCAAGCGTTTGTTATTCCGTTATCTGCGGACATCGCGATTACGCAGTGGCATGTGCCGATTGATGACACCCATTGTTATTGGTATGCCATGTTTACAAGCTTCTCCGCACCCATTGATAAACAGCAAATGCGTGAGCAGCGTTTAAAGCTATACACCTTGCCCGACTATAAGCCTCGTGTTGGTAAACACAATCGTTACGGGTTTGACACCAAGGAACAACTTACGCAAACCTACACAGGAATGGGGGCAGACATTAATGTGCATGATCAGTGGGCAGTTGAAAGCCCGGGCCCAATCCAAGATAGAACGAGAGAGCATTTAGGCACGAGCGATAAAGCCATCATGATGTATCGCAAGCAACTATTGGGCGCCATGCAAAGCCAAGCTAGCAGAGTTACGATGGAGCTAAGTGCTGAGCAGGCCTTGAAAATTACTGGGCCTGTCACTGTCGATGTAATCGCACCGACACAGAGTTGGTCAACATTTTGGCGAGAGGTTGATGCGGCAAAACGAGCTAACTCATCATGGACGAAGAAGGTTTCGTCATGACTTATGACTTTACTCAAACATGGAATGATGACCAGCAAGCTAAGGTGCGGGAAATAGAATCGCTGATCAATGCCGGCTTAATCGACACGATTCGTTTTGCATTTTCCGATCAACACGGTTTGGTTCGCGGTAAAACTATTTTGTCGCAGCATGCCGTTGCTTTTTTGCGAACCGGTGTTGCTATCGTGAGTACCTTGCTGCTGAAGGATTCTTCGCACCACACGATCTACCCTGTGTTTCAACAAAATGCGGGTATGGGCACCAGCGCGGCTGCGAATCTATTTGAAGGCGCTGGCGATGTTGTATTGGCTGCAGACCCCATGACTTTTTGCATGTTGCCCTGGGCACCAAAAACTGGATGGGTGCTTTGCAACGCCGTCTGTGCCAATGCAGACATCAACGCTACATTGCCCTACAAAGCCGCGCCGTTTTGTACTCGTAGCTTGTACCAACGCTCACTTGCCGTACTTCAGAGCCAAGGGTTTAGGTATGTTGCAGGTTTAGAAGTTGAGTTTTATCTCTTCAAGTTAAGTGACAGTAAACTTGCCCTTCAAGACGCCGGATGGCCAGGTAGCGCACCCGAGGTTGAGTTACTCAATACTGGGTATCAATTACTCACTGAGCAACGTATCGACCAATTGCAAGAACCGCTGGAATTGTTGCGCAGTAATTTGACGGCTATGGGTTTGCCTTTGTCATCGATGGAAATCGAGCTGGGCCCAAGCCAAGTTGAGTTTGTATTCGCACCGCAAATAGGTATCGCGGCCGCAGATGC
>JAYWIG010000319.1:0-6955 GCA_043789035.1 Betaproteobacteria bacterium | reverse complement strand
AGTTCGCAGCCTAGTTTTTCGCAAAGTGGGGTACGCATCATTGACCTATAAAGAATTATTTTCAGAGTTACGCCAAACAAATAGCGCATCGAGTGCTTCGACCTGATCACCGCGTACCCATAAGGGGTTCACGTCCAATGCTTCGAGATCTGGCCCTAAGTTCATGATGGCTTGTGAGATGCGTTCGATGGCGCTCGCAACAACATCTAAGTTTGCCGCCGGCATGCCTCGCTGGCCGGCTAACAACTTGGCACCACGCAGCCCTTGCAACATTCGCTTAATCTCATTGACTTCAACCGGCAAAGGTCGTAGCGCCACGTCTTGCAAAATTTCAACCCACACGCCGCCTAAGCCGACAGCCAAAACCGGCCCCCATTGCGGATCGCGGGTGTAGCCGACGAATAGCTCGATGCCGCGTTCGCGCATGGGTGCAACGAGTACGCCTTCGATTATTGCTTTCGGGTATTTCTCAGCGGCTGCGTTAAGTACGCTAGTCGCCGCGTCGCGCACGGCATCGTCACCTAACAAATTAAGCAATACGCCACCCATATCACTCTTATGCGCAATGTCTGGTGACGCGATTTTGATAACGACCGAGCTACCAAGCTCGCGAGCGGCGAGAACTGCTTGATCGGCATCTTTAACGAGAGCCATTGGCACCGCTGGTACACCCTGTCGACCTAGAAAACTTAAGGCCTGGTGTTCTGAAGATGGACGTTCGTTCTCAGAGGTATATGCATGGGCGACAGCTTTTGATACCGACGGTTTAATCGTCAACGAACTCGCATGGTCTCGTTGCCGTTGTGACCACCAAAATGCGCCAGATAATCCGGTCAAGGCCCTATCCAAACCGCAAGCCAAATAATTGGCGCCTGTTTGAGCAATGATTTTTTGAGAATATTCATTCACTCTAGTATTGGTATAACTTACTAGAAAACCGGGTACTGCCGATGCATTCAAACCTCGCGCCAAATGTGTATGAAGCTGCGTCAACCGCTCGCTCATTTGCGCTGATTCATTAGGAATTTCATACCATGGGCATACAATTGCTGCGTAATCTTCTTGCTTGCCTAAAACGCCTATGATGTTTTCACATTGCTCTGGCGTGACAGCGCCCGTTAAGTCAAGCGGGTTATGGGCAGTAGCAATGTCTGGCAGATGCGGTTTCAATAGTTCTGCTGCCGATGGAGAAATGGCGGGTAATTTGATTACCCGCGCATCTGCAGTATCGGCGGCAATCTCACCAACACCACCAGAATTAGTCACTACGCATAAACCACCCAAACGCAAAACCCCTGTACGCCCGACAATGTCTGCAGTGGCTAACAAATCTTCCATCGAACGAACACGAATAATGCCGTATTGCTCGCAAATACCTTGAAACACTCTATCGTCACCAACGAGAGCCCCCGTATGAGCCATAGCCGATTGCGCGGTGACTTCACTTGCCCCAACTTTCAGTATGACTAGCGGTTTCCCGACCACGAGTGCGCGTTCTGCTACCTGGCAAAATCGTTCAGGATGGCGAAAGGTTTCGGCAAATATAGCAATCGAGTTTGTGTGTGGGTCATCTAAAAAATAGTCAATAAAGCTCGCCACATCCAGATCAATCTCGTTGCCGGTAGAAACGACATAGCTCAAGCCAACATCTTGCTGATGAGCTAAAGTTGATAAGAAATAGGCCGTAGCGCCACTTTGCGAAACAATCGCCACACCTGACTTGCGCGATGGGGCCATGACCGGTGTCGTCCACGCATAAGCACCGGTAACGAAATTGATAAAACCTAAGCAATTGGGCCCAAGCAGCCGAACACCAAGTTGGGCCGCTAGGTCGCGAAGGCTGTCCTGAAGCAGTTGGCCAGCGCTGCCAGTTTCAGCATAACCCGCGGTTAAGATTACAGCGCTTTTTCCGCCTGCAGCTGCTAAGTCGGCAATAGCATCGGGCACTGCAGCTACCGGTGTCATGATCAGGCCCAGATCAATCCTCGAACCGACAGAAATGCATGAAGTAGCTGTTTGGCGCTCATGCGCTATCGAACCACGGGGGTTAATAAGATGCAGTGCGCCTTGATAGCCACTACGAGTCAGATTCTCAAAGCCAGTGCTTGACCAGCGCGAAATATCCGATGCGCCTATAAGCGCAATGGAGTTCGACGTCAACATGGCCGCTGCCGCGTCAACTGTCGTACCTTGGAGGTGAGTTGTCAAAGTGCAATGCCTAATCTCTTAACCACAGGCGTCCATCGCGCAATTTCTCCGGCAACATAGGCACGTGCTTTAGCAGGGTTGGAATTGCTAATAGGCTGTATGCCCAATTGGTCTAGCCTCTCCAAAATTGCCGGTTTAGCCATTAAACGTGTGACTGCTTTTGCGATGGGCTCTATTACCTCAGGCGGCGTACCTAGCGGCGCTGCAAGTAGGTTGCATGTGCCAGCCAAGATGTCATAGCCAGATTCACGCGCTGTCGCTATGTCGGGAAGATTCTTTTCCCTAGCCTCAGCCATCGTCGTGATAATGCGCAGCTTGCCAGACTTATGATGCGGCAGCAGCGTTCCGGAAGTTTCGACAATGAATTGAACATTGCCGGCAATCGTATCAACAATGGCGCCTGCGCTTCCCGCATACGCAACTTCTACGACATGAATGCCAGCGCGCTCTTTAAACAATTCAGCGGCAAGGTGCACCGTAGTGCCAAGCCCCGCATGACCATACGAAAGCTTACCCGGTTGAGTTTTGGCGTAGGCAACAAGCTCTTTCAGTGTTTTTACTGGCAAAGACGGATTCACTGCTATGACAAACGGGGCATTCGATAACAAGGCTATCCATGTGAAGTCTTCGACTGAGTTATATGGCAGTTTTGCTCTAGAAATCGGCGCAGAAATAGCTGTTGAGCCGGTTGCCAGCATGAGCTGGCTGCCGTCTTTAGGGCTGCGAAGAAAACCAAGCGCCACGGTCATGCCGCCACCGCCGGGTTTGTTCTCAATCAACACAGGGCGCGATAGCTCCTCTCGCAAACCATCGGCCAAAATTCTGGCAAACAAGTCGCCAGAGCCCCCCGGTGGAAAGCCTACAGAAATTTTGATTGGACTATCTGACGAAGGCAAAGACTGCGCTAGCGCTTGATTCACAGAGAGCGAGGTACTGGACAGCAATGCGGCGCCGCTCAATAGTGTTTTTCGGCGCCCATTCGATCGAAGCTGGTTTTTCGTTTGCATAGTTTGTCTCTTTACTTTTTAGGTTGCCATAGCAATCAAAGTGCCGCGGGGCTCGTGTCTAGCGCTTTTTTAATCTTTATATATACTAACGAGTATAAATTTATTCTAGACAGAAATCTCCGATATGACAACACTTCCTTTGTCGGGTGTGCGGGTTCTCAGTTTGGCCGAACAATACCCCGGCCCATATGCCGGTATGCTGCTTGCCGACTTAGGTGCCGATGTAATTCTTGTGGAACGCCCCGGCAGCGGCGACCCTTCGCGCCGATTCCCAGGCTTATTCGCTTCCTTTAACCGTAACAAACGCTCAGTCGTACTTGATTTGAAGTCAGCGCGAGGCCACGCAGATTTTCTCAACTTAGTCGATTCCGCGGACGTCGTGATGGAAGGCTTCCGCCCTGGCGTCATGGCTAGACTCAAAATAGGCGCTGAAGACTTAAAGCTGCGCAAGCCCGACCTTATCTTTGTGTCTATTTCATCCTTTGGCCAAGATGGCCCGCTAGCGGATGTGGCAGGGCACGATCTAAGCGTCCAAGCGGCGGCCGGCCTAGTACAAGTACCGATTGGGCAAGAAGCGCAAACGCCACTACCAATGTTGCCGTTGGGTGATATCGCGTCGGCAATGTTTGCCGCACTCGGCATTGTTACGGCGCTGTATGCGCGTAAAAAATCGGGCGCCGGAACGACGATCGACATCTCAATGCTCGATTCACTCGTAAGCTGGATGACACCGTTTTTAATGCCGCCCATGAATAATTTGAAAACTCGCGAGTTACCGCCACTTGACCCTGGCTACGGCATTTTCCTGACCGAAGACAATCGCCAAATTACATTAAGCATTGCCGGTGAAGACGCTATGTGGAACGCGCTGTGTAACATTCTTTGCCTACCCCAGTTCGCCGCTTTGAACGAGCATGACCGCAGCATGCGCAATAAAGAGATCACACCTTTTTTACGACAAGCTGTTGCAAAACAAAGTCACGACAATTTATATCGGCAGTTAAAAGATGCTTCGATTGCATTTGGGCCTGTACTTGGCATACATGAAGTATTGAGTAACCCACAAATGATTGTTCGTGGCATGACGCATACCTTGCCTAGCGCCGAGGGAGTTCAGAAATACGTTAGGCAGCCAATGATGATGGATGGTCAAGGCGGTGTAATCGATCGGCTACCGCCTGCTTTGGGGCAGCACAATGACGAATTGTTTGGAAGGTGACCAGGGAATACCCCGACTAACTACTTCGCCTTCACCATATTCAAAATCAGCACCGCAATTTTCTCAGCAGTCTCTGCCTTGCTCAAACGGCCATCAGCGCGGTACCAGACATAAGCCCAGCTAATCACCCCACCTATGGCAAGCGCGGTAATTTTTACGTCATCGATCTCGAATTCGCGGCTCGAGACGCCAGCATTGAGTAAAGCAGAAATCTTCTTGTCGAACTCGCGGCGCATGCTGTCGATGGCGGCGCTGTCATCAGAAGATAGGTGTTTTTGTTCGCGGTTGTAAATCGCGATGTGGCCTTGATTTTCGATTACAGCCAACATGAAATCGCGAGCCAGATCATGCAACTTTTCGGTCGCGGAACCTTTGGATGCCATCACCCGGTTCAGCACTTCGAGCGATGAACGAATGCCGCGCGAGCATATTTCTGCCAGCAATGCATCTTTCGATTTAAAGTGCGAATAGATGAATGGCTTAGTGACGTTCATCTTTTCAGCGACTGCTTCCAACGTGGTTGTCATAAAACCATTTTGATGAAAAAGCTCAACAGCAGTGGCTATGACGCGTTCGCGTTTGAGCCTTGTTACAGCATCTCGAATATCTTCTTCGGCATTAATGTCGGGCAGTAACGATTCACGCTTAGCCGGGCTAGTTTTAATGGTATTGGTGGCAGGCTTAGTAACAGGCTTAGTTTTAATAAGTACTTTATTCATACTGTCTTTATCAGGCGCTCAAATATCTTCATTGTTAGTCACAGGTACAGGTCGAAAAACTAGATCTATCCCATCGTCACGAGTTTCAAATTGGCCGCGAACAGGTAGACCAATCTTGGGTGCTACATCACTTCGCCACAAGCCTAATGCCCGCACACCCTCTTCAAGGTCTATCGTGACCAGTGTATAAGGCAAGTCCGCTGCAAAGCCAGGGTGAAAAGCATGGTGTGCGACTGTCCAACTATGTATTGCACCGCATCCACTGGCGGCTTCCCAAACAACTTCGTCGCTATAGCAGTGGCTGCATAGCAGTTGCGGATAGTGACGTTTTTGCCCGCACTTCGCACAGCATTGTAAAGTGAGCCGCCCATTCTCCGCTGCGTCCCAAAAGGGGCGCGACATCTCGGAAGGTTCTACCTTAGGCTTTTGTATCTTTTCCATCTCGCTTATTCCCCCCGCATGATGGCGAGCGCACCATCACCTTGGTCGCCATAGCCGGTGACTAGACCTACTTTGGCGTTAGCAACTTGCGCACGCCCAGCATCACCGCGCAACTGCCGTACTAACTCGACGATATGGTTGAGGCCCCAAACATGGGCTTGCGATAGCAAACCACCATGGGTATTGGTGGGCAGCGCACCACCTAAGCGCAAACGCCCCCTTTCGACGAACGGGCCACCTTCACCTTTCTTGCAAAAACCCATATCTTCAAGTTGCCTGATAACCGCATAAGTAAAGCAGTCGTAAATCTCCGCGACCTGGATATCGGCCTGGGTGAAGCCACTCATCGCGAAAGCGCGAGGTGCGGCTTTGGCAATACCTAAACTCGTCATGTCTGTTCGCTGCGTGATAGACCCTGGTGAATCTGGATGCCCCGCCGCAGCGCCAGAAATGAATACCCGTTTGTGTCGAAGATCGGCGGCTTGCGCTGCAGCACTCACAACAACGGCCGCACCGCCATCACTTTCCAAACTGCAATCGAGTAACCGAAAAGGGTCGGCAATCATGCGTGAATTACGATGGTCTTCCAACGTTATCGGTTTTTTCATGACGGCATTGTCGTTTAACAATGCGTGCTCACGGCAAGCCACGGCAACCTCGCCAAAATGCTCCACCGTTGTACCGTACAACTCCATGTGCCGGCGCGCCATCGGTGCATAAAGTTGCGCCGGGGCAATTGCACCCATAGGGTATTCAAACTCGGTGACAAAATGAAATTGCGGCATGTTATGAATACGCGCACCCGCCTTATTCGATGCCGCCGTGACATTACGTCCAAAGGTGATCAACACATGCTTGCAAACACCTGCCGATATGGCGGAGGCAGCAGCTTGTAAAGCCATTGCTGGGCTAGCACCACCATGTGGAATCAATGCAGAAAAGCGCAAATCCGGTATGCCAAAATTATCAATGAAATCATCGGCTGTACCACTCACAATTCCAATGGGAATGACGCCGTCTATTTCTTTAGGTGTGATTCCCGCATCGGCAACCGCTTTTAATGACGATTCAAGCTGCAATTGAAAGGCTGTCTTGGTCGAGCCTCGCATATAGATGGTTTCACCGATGCCGGTGACGCAAGCCTTATCTGAAAAAGACACTATGCTGCCACCTTATTTGAAGTTGAAACGCGACCAGACATGCGTTGCTTAGCAAGTTGCTTTCGATAGAAAATCGGATCAAGCTCCAACGCATAGCGCGTACTTCCAGGGAAGTTTTTCGCCAAATAGGCTTGCTCCTCATCCATCACAAGGTTCATTTGTGCAAGGTCGGGTAAGCGTTGTTCGCCGCAGATCAACTCA
>JAYWIG010000318.1:0-28543 GCA_043789035.1 Betaproteobacteria bacterium | reverse complement strand
TCCATCTGTTATCCAAACTCTACGAACGCACCAGCGTCATGATCACCACCAACCTGAGCTTCACCGAATGGGCCTCAGTCTTTAGCGATGCGAAGATGACCACGGCCTTGCTCGATCGGCTAACCCATCACTGCCATATCGTCGAAACCGGCAACGACTCTTGGCGCTTCAAACAAAGTTCTGCCGCACCACGCACCCGGCGAACAAAACCCAACACTCAAAAAACAGGAGAACCCAACACCGAAAGTAATGACTTATCCACAAAACAGTAGCTAAACTTCGACAACCAAGGGTGGGTCAATTTTGGATGAAAACCCTGGGTCAGTTTTGCGTGGAAATCAACATTGTCACCAAAAGGTAATCAACGTATAAATTCGCGGAAATCAGTCTCGGTTGTATCAATAACGGGATAAACAATGTCTGGCCACTTACTTAGTGATGTGATTTGCTGGGCCGAAAATCTAAACCTTTCGTTACTTTCAACCATGCTGGTTACAGATATTGTTGCTGACAAAGAGAAGAATGCATCGATGAACTGATCTATGGATTTTGACCAAAGCAAAAAAGTCCCACGCTCAGCGTCATACTCGACGACACATTTGTCTAAAAGCGACAGTGGGTTGTTGAGCAAGCCAATTTCACTTTTTACGTCCGTAGAAATAAATGGAACAAAACCACTTGATGGATCTAGTTCGTCTTCTTCCAACATTTCCGAGACATACGAATACGCTGCTACCAATTCAGATATATCAGTGAGGCTTAGAAGCCGGTATGCAGGTAGAAAAGCACCCCAGGTTATTTCGCCATTGAAAACTTCATGAATAGCCAGAATAGGTCTAAGACCTTCGCCTAGCGCATTAATGGCATCAATTATTTCTAATTGCGACGCTGGGGGATTCAAATATTCTTTTTTTGCTTCCGAAAATTGACCCAGGGATTTACGCACTACATCACCTTCATTTATTTGGCAGCAGGTAAGTTGATTAGAATATTTCTTATACTTTCCAATGCAACCAAGCGTGAATCTATCACCGCATTTGGTTCATCCTTGCTAATTCTACCCAAGAACTGCATCTTATCCTCACAGATGTTCAACAGCGCTGGGTATTTCATATGTAGTGGATCTTGCAATTCTGTACTTGCGCCCAACTGAACTAGTTTGCGAACTAGTACATCTTCGCAAGATTTAACAGCAAGCGCTAGCGAAGACCACCCTTGATCATCACAAATATCTAAATCTGCGCCAGCATTTGCAAGAATGTCGGTAGCTGCCGTGCTGCTTACATACATGAGAGCTACTCGATTTCTAAAAGACAGCCCGCCCGTTCTCGAAATTTTTGTGAATTGCAAATTTGGATCAGCACCCATACCAAGCAATATACTGATCGCCTCTAGCGAGTTGGTCTCACACGCCACCTGAAGCGGCGTGTGACCAGCCCTAGGATGAATAATATTCGGGTCATATCCAGCGGATATAGCGTTTGTCAGACCTTGCGCATCATTTTCGAAGGCAAGGTTGAATAGCAAGTTTTCATCCATGACTAAAACCTAAAACCCGACCAAGTCGATTTCATCTTTTGCACTATATACACCGGAACCATTGTGAACCTAAAGTAACATTTCACTATCCAGCTTCCAAATTAGGCCTTCAACTCATCTGCAAATTTGAAGTTTGCTCCAACTGAACGATTGATGTGACGTATCGATGTAATTGCGTCTTCTATAGATTGATTTTGAATTTCCCACTCACTGCCACTGCCGCTGGCACGAGCTTCTTTTATCCTTAAAAGGGCCTGTCGAAGCTCGTTTTCGTCAATCGACATATTGGGCCGTTCGGCAATTGCTAACGCTACTGCCACCCATTGTCCGCTCACTTTTTGTTTTGAACGTCGTAAGAGTCCACTCCTGGTTCCACCAAATATATATGCATCCACTAGTCCACGCCGCCCAAGATTTGCTGCCAGAGTAAGTTGCCCTGCGGTTGCAACAGGATCACCGAGTGGTTCTCCATGATGCATGGTGCACACGGCTGGCACACGACGGCAAGGATACAAAGGGACTTTTTGGAGAATATTAGACGTGAGACCTTCCTGCATGAGTGCCTCGCGAATTGAAATCTCTTCTGCATCATCAATGTAAAAAGAAAATGTCCAAAGCGAGTTAGTAAACATGATTAAATTTTCATCCGAGAGATTTCAATCGCTTTGGCACTAGCCCAAACCGTCCACGACAGGCAGTTTGGCCCTGGGACCAAGCTGTAATCTAATGGAATTTGGCATGATTCCTGTTCAGTACCCACAACTGACGAATGCCAAAGCAGCCGCTGACCAAACATCACCTTTATTTTTATTAGAAGCGCGATGTTGATTGGCATTTCTCACCACGCCACTCCAATTGCTTTTTACCTCTTGCCCAGGACACTACACATTTGAGATTATGAAATGTCAAATTCAGCAAGCAACCACCTTTTCTTTCCTTTGCCTGAAAATTCAAGTTTCTTGACTCGTTTTCCATTATTTTCGGCAAGATTTACGATATCCTGCTCGGAGTAATCTTCCGAATTCCAGACTCCTTGAACGCGTTGTAGTTTCGGAAGCTCTACTGCCTTATGCCACTCGAACTGTATATCCAGGCTGCCTGCAACAATGAGAGTCTCGAGCTGCTTGCAATCATAAGCATCAGATAAATCGATGCAAGCGTTAACGCCTAGTAACATAATAGAACGAATCGTCGCTTTGGCACTATTAAGATTCAAACACGTAAGCTTTGGCGCATCCATTAAATAAACTGAAGCTAAGGGTTTCCCAATGCCTTCAAAACTGTTGAGATTGCTTGCTCTTCTAATATCTAGGATATTTAGATGCGATAACGCACCTATCCCTTGACAGTTAATAATGGCCGTTTTGGTCAATGCAAGCGACGTGAGCTTTGAGTTGATTGGCCAGCCATTGAAATCTGCTGATTTGAATCCATCTAATGCCAACGTGGAAATTGGGGTCAGGTTTAACACACTCAGTGATCGCATATCACGCCACTGAATGTCACAGCTTTCTAAACTCTCAAGACCCTCAAAATTAACTAGTGGCGGTGTCGACGAGTGGATAATAAGGCGCTTTGTTTTCTTGAAGGAACTTAATTCCGGTATCTCTTTTAGTTTTTCGCCTGATATCCATAAGCTTTCAACCGATGATGTCAAAAACTCAGGCAGGGCTTCAAGCCCCCGCCAATCGCCAAATAGTTTCAGCGTTTTTGGACGCCTTTTTTCAAGCGCAACTTGCAGCTCTGCAATAGAAGGACAGTCTAACGACGGATCTTCATTGTCAAATACGAAACCAGTAGTAAATTTATTCATATTTATTTACAGAACTTAATGTTTTTTAGTCTTTCACGCAAAAAGGCTTTACTCGGCCTGGTATTGCTCAGAGGGCGGTTAACGTTGGAAAGCTGTGTTTTATCTCCATCACTTAAAACATCGTATATTAATTGCTCGACAAGTTGCAGATCATCCTTATCGCCTATAACGTTAAATTGTGCAATAAGAGCTCCCACTTTACGGCGACCATTTTTTGCATATTCGCGCTTATGTTGCCCAAGCCGATCATCCACACCGTTCACAGTTTTTCCAACGTATGGTTTTCCGCTCAACTCGTCAATAAATACATAGACAAAACTCGATATTGCTTCTTCTACGGCATATTCCACTAGGGCGCACCCGCATTTCTGAAAGACAAATTTATAACTCTGAGTTGAACCCAATTGCATACGGATATTTGTATTGATGCCAATGGACAACTCACCTAATGTCATATATCCACTAGGATCAAAGTTATTCACCGGATCCGCATTTGCATACAAATACTTATGCAAACTAATCGGATCGCTGTTATTACCTAACCAAGAATCTTGACTTGTAAACCTTCCTGATGATGGGTCGTACCAACGTGCCCGAAGGTTGTAGAACCCGGTACTCGAGTCCAATTGCTCATTGCGATAGCGGTGGTCAATATCCGTTGTGCCAGTACGATTGAGTTCGTTGCCAAAGGCATCGTACTCAAAGCTATCGGTCACACTGGCACTGGAATTGCTTGCCTGGCGCACGCTGCCCAGGCCATCAGTATGAAGACTGGTTTCGCGTGATGCCCCATTAGAGATGGTGCTTTGTGCCAGCAAGCTATCGCCATAAAGCCATACGGTGCGTAGCTGATTGTTGGTATAGGCTTCCAGCGTTTGCGCGTAGTCGCGGTTCGGGTCGATTAACCAAATGCTAGTTTGATTATTTATAGTTTGACGGTTACGAATACCATCAGCGTTGTAACTCGTAGTGACGATCCCTAGCGATGTAGTAGTGCTAACAAGGCGATTGGCCTGGTTGTAACCGTAGCTGACGACAGCATTGCCTTTCGTTTGGCTTAAGGTATTTCCATTTTCATCATAACTATAGAGCGTGCCGACATTGCCAATGGATTCTTTTAGCAAGCGATCATTGGCGTCCACTTCATATCGAGTGACTTCACCGGCATTATTTTTACTTAAACGATTGCCAACGGCATCGAACTCGTACGTCGTGGTTTTTAGTGCTTGGCCGGGCCGGCCGATAGCTTCTGCCAGCAAGCGTTTAGTACCGTCGTAGCCGTAACCCACACTACGGGTTACACCATTCTGATCGTACTCACCGATACCCAATCTTAGGCCACTGGCATCGACGGTGTAATTGGCACCAAACAGCAGCACCCCCGCTGCCGAGCGAGTCAGTAATTGTTTCAAGCGGTGTCGGTTGTCAAACACAGTGCTGGTAACGGTGCCGTTCGCGTGCTGAAGGGACACGCGGTTACCAACATCATCGTACCCATAGCTGATCGTGCGGACTGCACCACCAAGAGTCTGACTGTGCACGTCAGTTAATCGATTCAGATCGTCGAATTCAAATATTTGATCCAGGGCTGCACTGTGCAGCTCTGTACGATTGCCTGCCGCATCGTAGGCATAGTTAATAACCTGGCCGTCTGGGGTGCTCACACTTAGCAAACGGTCACGAACATCGTATGCGTAACGCGTCGTGCCTTGTGCGTCGGTGACGGTCTCGCGTTGACCGCTAGCTGTATAGCCCGTCACTACGTCGGTGTCCGTGGCGTAGTCAATCAAGGTCATACGACCCGTGTCATCGTATTTGTAGCGTGTCGTAACACCCTTGAAATCGGTATGGGCGACACGTTGGCCGGCTTCATCGTACTCGAAGCGTTCGGTTTGACCCAAAGGCAAGGTGCGACTTAATTCACGCCCCATACTGTCGTAAGTCCAACGCGTGGTGCGACCAAGTGCATCAATTTGCTCTAGTTTGTTGCCAACTTCGTCATAAACAAAACGGGTGACTAAAGCACCTTCATCGATTAACCCTGTATTTGGGTTTGGCAAAGTTACTGCAATGATTCGACCAAGCAAATCATACTTGTAATTTTTACGACGACCCATCTCGTCAATTTCGGCAAGTTTGCGACCGACTTCATCGTACACAATGGTGGTACGCGGATTGTCATCAAGGTCTGCAGTCTCATCCGGATGGATGGTGTCCGTTAGACGCCCAGCCAAGTCATACACAAATCGTGTGGTATGTCCCAAGGCATCGATCACTGCAACACGCTGACCAGCATCATTGTAGACGGTGGTCGTGGTGTGATGCAGTGCGTCGGTTACTGTCGTACGCCGTCCGGCATCATCGTAGCCATAAGTGGTGCGTGCATTGCGTTCGTTGATGCTGGCAACCAAGCGGCCGGCGTCATCATATTCATTACGGATACGTGCATTGTCGGTATCGTCATTCGGCGTGTTGTCAGGCAAAATGGTTTCAAGCAATCGATTGGCTTTGTCGTACACCATTTTAGTTGTGCGACCAGCACGATCTGTGCGCGCATCGACATTGCCATTTTCGTCGTAGTGTGATGACTCGAAACTGGTATCTGGGTATGTTGTTTTGACCAAATTCCCACGATCGTCATATTTCTGCGTGGTGCAACGGCTGATTGCATCGCAGGTTTTAACCGGCTTGTCATTACCATCGTATTCAGTCGTGGTGCTGGATCCATCGGGGTATTCGGTCTCCATCACACGGCCTTTGGCATCCAACGTATAACGCGTGTACAGATTTTCAATCGAGCCATCGGATCTCGTGCGCGTACGATGTTGAGCAAGCACGCGTCCATGCGAATCGAGCGAGTACGAGGTGACGTTGCCGAGTGCATCGGTTTCCTGCTTGCGATGACCGAAGGTATTAAGCGTAAACCTATTCTGCTGATTGGCAGCATCGACAATATTCAATAATTCCCCGGTGCCACCTGAACCGATACCGCTGTCATAGACAAAGCTGGTGATATTGCCCAAGGCATTTTTCGTCATCACTAGCTGACCATTGAAACTGTTATAGCTGTTGGTTGAAACGGTATGACCCAGAGCATTGACTTCCGTCAACAGATTATTTCGAGTGTTATATGTCCGAGTTGTCTTTTCCAATAACGCGTTGGTTTCCGTCAATTGATTCCCGCGAGCATCAAATGTTCGCACCGTAGTGTGGTTTAACGGATTGGTGGTGCTCAGTTCATTACCATTCGCGTCGTAGCTATGTAGTGTCGTCTCGCCCAAGGCATTTGATTCTGCCGTCACTCGCCCTTCCAAATCGTAGGCATAGGTAGTGGCATAACCACGACGGTCACGAACGATTTCCGTGCGCCCCACCATATTATGGGTGTACTCAATGCGATGACCCTCAGCATCGATGGTAGCCACCAATCGACCATCGTCGTCGTACTCGTTGCGGGAAACACGAATACCACGCGGGTCAATTATGTCTTTAAGGTAATGCGGCGCTCTCGCTAGATAAGCGAAAGAAGTAATATCGCCGCCGGTATCAACGGTCATTTCCAAGTCGCCCTGCGCCGTATAGGTATACGGGCGATGGCGGCCATCAGGCAACACGATGTCTTGAATTCGACCCTGTGTATCACGAACAAATTTCACTTCTTGGCCGAGCGAATGCTTTACGCCATCACGCGTGTAGGTAAGCGTATTGCCATCGGGATCGGTCACGGTATTGATGCCGACACCTTGCGTGAGCGAGTACACCATGCCGCTAGGTAATTTGAGGCGATAGTGATTTGAATCTACCGGCAATTGGTCGGGATCGGACAAATCCATCAAATGATAAACATTCGAACCAGCAAGCGTGGCCAAGCGCAGACTGCCAAAATCGGTTTGTTCAAGCTGTGCATCGGTGCCTGGCAATGGTTCGAAGACTAATTGCACGTCGGTTTGTGGCACCAGGAATTGACACTCTGGCGAGGCCTTGGCGCGGAATTTCATGAGCTCGCCATCGGGCAAACTCACCGCCACGATCGGATCGCCATTGGGTCGCACGCACCAGTTGGCAAAGAAGCCATTGCGCTCTTGCTCCAACACCCAGGAAAAACCAGGACGTCGTGACTCGGAGATACGGACGTTTTGGTAGTCCACACTCCAGCCATAGCCGAAGTCCAGCCTGTCGTTACGACGACGGGTATCGTAAGTGCGCGTTACACGCAGTGGTATGCCTGCCATCGGAATCGATACGTCTTCAAACGTCACCGAATAATGGCCGAGCTTCATGTCGCCATCTACTAGCACGGTGGTGGTGTCTTGTGCGCGGTTACCACCGGCATCCCATGCCTGCAACACCAAGGTATAGAAACCATTGTTCAGCAGGGTTGGATCGAATTGACCCAGCACCCCTTGTACACTGGCCTGTCCTTCGGCGAGCTGCGTTGTAGAAAGCGAAACTTTATCAACTGCAGTCAATGTCCAGCGGACGACATCCGTGGCATCTACTTTGCCCGATACAGAGGTTGGCGCAGTAATGCGGGCATCAATATCCGGCGAAGTGATATCCACTACCGGTGGTACGGTATCTCTTGGATCGGCAACGTAAATGTCGACCGAATCCGTCGCAATGGTATTGCCGTCATCTACTGTGACGACAATGAGGTAGTGCCCGGAGCCTGTGGGTGCCGTAAAGGAAGTTGTGCCGTCCGCTTCCAGCACTAATGGATTGCCGCTCAAGGTGGCCTGCACATTCACCGGGCCACTTGCACCCTCGATAGCGACAGACACGGTAAGTGCAGCACCCGGTAATACGCGCTCAGGTGTTACCTGCACTTGCACTGACAACGGCATATCCGCTGGAACAATTTGGACTGTCCAGGTGACATCGGTATAGCCATTGCCAGAACTGATGCGGACAACAAAAGTGGCGGTTCCTTCCGCTGTCGGTGTCCACGACACTTGTCCAGAATTCGCATTCACGACAGCGCCATCCGGGCCACTGATCAATGTGTAAGTCATCGTGTCGCCATCGGCATCCACCGCTTGTACTTGCACACTATAGGGTTCATCTACCTTCGCCTGACCGAAAGGAACTTCCAGCAAGACTGGACGATGATCAATAGGCGAACTTGTATCGACAACATTCACTGTAAATGATTGCGTGACGGAAGCACCACGGCCATCCGATACCTGCACGCTGACTGTCACCGGACCCAAGGCATTTGGCGTCCATACGATCACGCCAGACGCGTTGATCGCCATACCGGCAGGCGCTTGCGTCAAGACGAAATTGAGTGGATCACCATCCGGATCGGTGGCAGCAATGTAGTAACGATAAGTTTGCCCCAGCGTGACCAGCGTTAATGGCTCACTCGTGATGGCAGGCGGACGGTTGCCGCTGCCTTGTGTTGGCACCGTCGAGGCGAGAATAGAGAAGGATTGTGTTGCAGTGGCGCCACGGTCATCGCTGACAACGATAGATACCTGGCTAAGACCCAGCTGTGCAGTGGTAGGCGTCCATGTAATTTGACCAGTCTGGGAATTGATCGTCATACCAGCTGGCGAGCTTTGCAACTCATAGCTCAAGGTATCGCTATCGATATCGTTAGCCATCAAGTTGTAAAGATAGGTTTGCCCAATCAGCACTTTTGTTTCAGGTGACGAATCAATGCTCGGCGGATGATTTCCCGAATCGACGCCTTTCGATACATAAATCGTAAACGTTTGTGCATCCGTCGCACCACGAGGGTCTATCACTTGCAGACTGACATCATGCGCGCCGACTTGATCGGCTCGCGGTTGCCACACAATAGTGCCGGTAACGGTGTCGATCGCCATACCTAGCGGCGCATCCAGCAAGCTGTATCGCAATTCATCGCCATCAGAATCGGTTGCACGTGAGTCGTATTGGTAACGTTGACCCAACGCAATCGCTGTAACCGGGGTTGTAGTAAACGTCGGCGCATGGTTTTCGGGCAAAGTTACCGTTACCGTGAATGATTGCGTCACCGATCCGCCATAGGGATCATAAACCTTTACCACCACTGCATTGGCGCCCACTTGCGAAAAGGTCGGCGTCCAGGTGATTACGCCCGTTGCCCCATTGATGATCATGCCGATGGGCATAGTGGTCAACGAATAGGAAATCAGATCGCCATCAGCATCCGTTGCGTTTACGTCATATTTGTATTGTTGATTTGCAACGGCCGTTACAACCGGCGTACTTGAGATTACCGGAGCGTTGTTAGCAGGCAATGTCACTGTTAGCGTTTGTGTCGCACTTAATCCACGCAGATCGGTCACTTTTACCGTAACGCTTTTACTGCCTGCTTGTGTATTGGCGGGCAACCAGCGCAATTCGCCAATGACCGGCTCAATTGTCATGCCAGTCGGGCCACTGATCAGGCTGTAGATTAAGCCATCGCCAATATCGGCGTCGGTTGCAACAACGCGATGCGTAAACAACTGCCCCATATGCGGAGTACCGATGGGCACCACTTTAAAAATCGGTGCATCGTTGACATCGGTGACACCGACAGTGAATACCTGACGATCATAAAGCCCGCCAAGATCCGTCGCTCGCACATTGAATACCTGTGCACTGATGCCGTTGTTATTTTCAACGCATTCCGTGACCGCACCAAGATCGTCTACGACAGCGTATACATTCTCACCTAATGACTTGGCATCCACATTGGTGAGTGAAACATTGATGGACTTCCCTGTTTCCATTATCGGCAAGGTCACAGAACCCAATAAACGGCCTGAATTGTTCGTACCGTCGTAGAACCTGACAATCGTTTCACTACTTGTATCTGCAAGCCCGCGGTTGATGGCTGTCAATCGCAATGTGCTTTGATCGCTGGTATCCAGACGCAAATCAAACAACGCCAAATCTGGCTGGCCTAATGATTGTCCACGCGACAAGGCATTTAAGCGGTACGTGTTGTGAACCAACCAACTCGGCTCAGGACGCGCAGGAATGGTGCCATCGTCATTGATATTGGTAATGCTAAAGGCGTGTTGATTCCAAAGTGGGCGAGCATCTGACCAAGAGCCACTGGAAGAAGAAATAATGCGTAAACCACCGCTTCCAACGCCATTGAATCCCATGATCACATCCGCACTGTGATCACCATCAATATCGGCAATGACCGGATATTCCAGAGTCGTGCCAGACGTGTTCGCAAACGAATAACGCAACGCTCCGGTTCGTCCGTCCCAAAAATAGACATTAATCTCGTCGTTATAAACTACCTCGGCAGCACCATCGCCTTCAAAATCAAAAAAAGTAGAACCGGTTTGATGGGAGGAATAATCTTGCGTGATGTTTGACCAAAGCACGGTACCGTTATTGTCAAAAACCGCATAACGTTCCTTACCGCCAATTGCAATCTCCGGATAGGGGTCGTTGTCCACATTGGCCAGTGTTGGCGGGCCTAATGCACCACCACCTGGATGTGCCACTGGCCCCACCAATCTTGCTCCAGTGTGTTTGAATATATAGAGTCGGCCTGTCACACCGGATGAGCCATTGCTTACCAACACGATTTCCGGAAATTTATCACTATCGAAATTACCGACAGCCACAAAACCATCGCCCGCTGCGCTCAATTGCCTTTTTAAATTGCATTGGCTGTCATAAATGGATCGACCGGCCAGGACTTCTTGTTTACCGTCCATATCGACATCGGCCACGATGGACGAATAAGCATAGTCACTTGTGCCGCCCTTGTCGTATGTCCCGGTACAACGCACGGTACCGTTACCATTTACAATCGTTGCACCGCGTATTAATTCCGGCGAGCCATCGGCATCCAAATCGGCGATCGCAATGGAATCACGCGTAAAGCCGTCGAGGTAAGAATGCTCCGGGACAGCCACGCGCCATTTGAGCGTACCGTCGTTTTCAAAGACGGACATATGCCCGCCATTCCAGCTTTCCAGCACAGCAATCTCAACCAATCCATCGCCATCCAGGTCACCAATGGCAGGTGTACCGGTGGATGCAAGATAAGGCATCGTTTTTGTGAAGATGGTGGCGCCTGTCTCACCATGCAATGCAATCAGGGTTGCATCGGTTAGTGTGTTTCGACTCTGAACAACAACGTCCGGCTTGTCATTTATATCTATTTTTCCATCACCATTGTCGTCGGTCAGCTGCGCAACGAGCGCGGGTCCAATGACATTTTTAACCTCTGGATCTTGATCCGTTCCGCGGCCCCATTTCAAAACGGGGTCGAACGTACTGCGCGGCGCAGGCGTGCGGCAGGCTAGATTTTTCTCGCGCACACTTCCGACCGTACCGTTCAATGCAGACCAATTGAGATAACCGTTTTGAGGCGCGACGACCAAACTTGGCTTTGTGCGGTCAGCGGTATACGTCAGCACATCATCAACATCGGGGTCGATCGCATCGATGTCATAAAAATACGTAGCGCGCTCTTGCACGTAGTAATTGGGAACACTAATAATTTTTGGCGGATGGTTGTCGGAGATGACGGTAATTGTCACCGTTGCAATTGCCGAATCCAGGCGACCATCGTTCACCAGGTAGGTGAAATGCAATGTGCCGGCATAGCTTTGCTCGGAGACAAAGTTCAATGCGGGTGCAGTACCACTGAGTTGGCCATGACCTGGTGCGGATAACACACTGAAACTAATATCATCACCATCAGGATCGGAACCAGTCAGGGCAATGTTAAGCGGTATTCCAGATTTGACGGTGTACTGTAAATTCTGAGCAACTGGCGGCGCATTGCGCTCAATAACGGTGATATCTACCGTTGCAAGTGGCGAGTCAAGTTCGCCATCGTTCACACGATAAGTAAAACGATCGGTACCATGATAATTTTTCGACGGCTGATAAATCAGCGCGGCGCCTGCTCCAGACAAAGTCCCATGCAACGGTGCACCAACAACGTGATAACTCAGTACGTCGTTTTCTGGATCCTGACCTTGCAAGGTTACTGGTACAGGAACATCTTCATCTGTCTGCACTTGTAAATCGCGTGCGGTTGGCGGGTCATTGATCGGTGTAACCGTAATCAATACCGTGGCGATGTTTGAGTCAAATTCACCATCATTGGCTTTGAAGGTAAATGAATCGAGGCCGTTATAGTTGGCGTTGGGAATATAGGCAAGATTCTGACCAGAACCTTCTAAACGACCATGTGCTGGCTGCTGCAAGACGGTATAGCTGAGCGCATCATTTTCCGGGTCTTGTGCCTGGAGAGTAATCGGAAGGGCCTGATCTTCCGGAGTCGTCAAGTTCTGATTGAGAGCAACCGGCGCATCGTTGTAACAATCTTTGAAGCCCTTCAATTCAAACGTTAGCCATCCATTTCCTGTGAGCCGATAGCTTTTCAATCGCACAATCGGAAATTGAGCCACGCGATAATCGAACTTACTACCCTGAGCACGACGATTATTCCAACTGGGAATAATGATATCGCGAGTCATCAAGATATCGAGATTATGACGAATAGCAGCGCTATTCATTGACCCCGGACTGCCCTGCGTCCAATCTCCGATTTCAATCAGGATGTCTTGCGCATTGTCTGGATTAATGTAGTTGTAACTATTACCCGGAACCTCAAGACTTTTTGCCAATGTGGGTGCATCGTTTTCACCAGCCCACGTCAGGAAACTGAAATTGCCTGGGCCAGTACCGCGTTCAATATTTTCTAACACATCACCAACGCTAGCGCTTCGCACCAAGCTGTCTGGAATGGTGATCGGATAAATTTCGCAATAGTCCGCGACAGTACGGAGGGTATAGTTCTGATCAGCTGATGCGCCCCAGCTATCGCTGGCACGTACAGTGACCTGAGACAAACCTATCTGATTTGCTTGGGGAGTCCATTTAACAGCCTGATCGTCTTCAGAGTACGCCATGCCTGAAGGGCCATGAGTCACTGAATAGGCGACATCATTTCCTTCCGGATCAGTGGCTCGAACTGCGTACTGATACGTCTGCCCCAATTCAGCGACCGGGTAAGGTTTCGTACTAATCGTAGGGGCTAAGTTTGTAATGACGGCCGCCAGCAACGAGGCTGACAGTCCACCAATCAAAACCAAAGAAGAAATTTTTAGTACGCCACGAATAGACATTGAAATTCTCACGCAAACAGGACGGCAGCGCTTGAGAGATTTCTCGAGCACTGTAAATGATGGTGTTGGGGCCGGAATAACTCATTTCCCCTGAATATTCCGACACTTAGATTATCTCATGGATTTTTTGCTATGTGACCCAGTTAACAATTCTTGACCGTAAATCCCTTGCTCATATTTGCATGGCACATGACTAATTTCGGCGAAAATCGCCCTTAATGGACTTATTTTTGTCAAATTCGGTAGCTACCACCTCAATACTATCGCCTCATCAATGACTGCATTGAATTGCGGATTCAATTGGTGGACGTCGCCAGCAGTATTGTCAAGCCCGACTTGAATCTCGATCAATGACGGCAAGTAACGGCAAAATTTGCTTGAAGGCATTTGGTTTTGAAGAAAAAATATTGTCTGCTATATGCTGGCTTTCAGCGCCCCATTACCATTGCTGCTTGAGACTCGAAATCAATTTTGGCTTGATATTTTACGTGCTCTAACAATGCCGACATTGCTTTTGGGTCAGTAATGGGACCAGCAAAGTAGTTGTAATGGAATGCTGTTCCTTCCACTGAAGTTAATAATAATTCATATCGTATGTTTGGTCCGAAAATTAAATTGGAATCGACCGCTTCTATTGAAACTTCAATCTGCTGTCCAGGTTCAACTGTTTTGGGTAATGAATATGGGTGGTCAGTCGAGAGCTGCCCATTGTAGTGGAATGCATTGTCATGCTGAGGGTTGAGCACCGAAATATATACTGTGGGCGCTAAAGTGAGGCGAGTATTGCCAGAGTTATGTACAAGCACGCGAAAGGTAGCCGGGCGAATGGGAATGTTTTCAGCATAATTAGAGCGCGAAATAGACATCTGTGTAATTAAAACAGGACTATTGGTTTTCAAGTCGACATAGGCTTGATAAGAACTAAGGCCAGCTCCGTGCAAACCCAAGAGAATGGCAAACAATATTCCAATGTTTTGCCACTTATCTATTTTATTTTTGCTCATCTACATAGGCTCCCATAACGGTCACAACAACATGGCTGAACATTAGTGTTCATTCCTTACCTCGCAAAGCGTTATCTCGCCGCATTGATATCGCAGTTCGATATCTAACATTCACACTACCGGTATTGGCACTAAGTATGAGGCGGCTCAGCCGTTCAAATCTATCGGAGTGTATTTTTAGGAGCATTGCGCCGAGACCGCCGCCTATGACGCATGACCACCCGAGATTGACCAATAGCGGGAAGCCCATTGATGTGCCAAGCACTTGTGATCCCGCGGCAATCGCACCAAAAATGGCCACCAGCGTGGTTCGCTCTCGCCATTGCCTCACTGCGAACGCGAGACGATTACCATGTTCGATCAGCGCCTCACTGGAAAGCGAATACTGCTTTAGCGCTTCAAGCAATCTATTCTCTTGGGCAATTTGACGATCAACTTTGTTGCACTGATATTCATCGCCTTTTCTGAACAACTCAACGAACCAAATACTGCCTAGGATAAAAGCGACTGACATTGCTGCGGCAACCCCTATGGTCAGTAGAACAAAGGTGATTTGATGCCATTCTGCTGACAGGTACTGATATTTCTTATCTAGTGCAAGAAATACTGCGCCAAATAAATGAAATCCAAGCCCTCCAAAAGAAAGCCAATGGAAGGCTTTCTCGTGCCAAGCCTTTTCTTTATTGGATGACAAAAAAGCCAGCATTGCTTTGGTATTAGGAATACCGTTTTCAACTAGGTTTCGCGCAACGTGGTCAGCTCTCATGTTTTTCTTGAAAAAACGTATCGGCATGCTATTCATCCTGTTCAATCGTCAAAAGGGATGCGTAAGCATTCCAGTCAATCGCAGGCACCGTGCCCAGCGACTGGAGCTTGTTGAGTAGTCGGAACAAAAAGAACACTAGTCCGGCTTCTTGTTGTCCAAAAGAAAGCTTTCCGTCCTTTTCATAAACATCGAAAGCCCCGTGAGACAGTCCACATCCGCAATCAATGATCGTGCTCGGTTTTTGGCTCAAAGATAAAAGCTGATCTCTGAAGGAATCGGAAAAACCCTTCGACCATCCCACTTTCTCGGCTAGGATGCCGCCAATGATGGGAAAGAGAGCCTTTGCAGGATAGACGCCACCTGCATGTGGAATGGGCGCGGAGGTGCGCGTTAGTTTCCGAACCGACTCGGCCTTTTCACTGGCATATTTTAGTGTTGTTGCATTTATTTCGGGCTTGGCATCAAACACTGCATAAATAGCTTCAGCCGGAATGAGCCTTATCGTGGCTGTTTCCAGAAGTACTGGCGTGTATTGCTGATCGAAAATAATCACGTCAATCTGATCACTCGTACGTCCAGTGCTGTCAACAGCAATCCCACTGTCTACTGCATAACGCTTAGGCAAATAGTTTCGCAAAATGGTGATCCAATCATTCTCGGTAGATCTCCCACGCTCTCCGTCATGGGTGATAGTTTCTGCCGCATGCATTAGCTCAAAAGCTAACCGCTTATGAACTCGCGCAAATGCTTGGCGAAGGTAGTCCGGACCATCGTTTTCAGAGTGGCGCTTTGCAATATTAGTCATGGTATTAACTCGCTGGAAAATATTTGCCCAAAAGGGTCCGCCAAATGGTGATTGCCTCGCCGTTCTTTCCTTGGGCTGCGAGACGAGCTGCATGTGCTGCATGCTGCTCGGCAACCCGAAGAATGTCAGAAGCAGTTCTTCGCATATCGCTCGTCATTTGATCCGAGACGTGAGGCCCAAGACCGGCAGGGTCTGGCCAATCTCGCAAGACACCTTCGGCGGCAGCCGCGAAGAAGCGACGTACTTCACTTGCATAGGAACCGCAGGGTGGATCAACAAGTTGCTGTGCCATCACTTCGACCAAGAACATTGGCTTGATGGGTTTTCCGGCTGTGCGATTCCAAGCCTTAAGCATTTTTACCAGTGGGACCCACGCGCCACCACATTGTTTATTCTTTGCCGTTGCTTCCTCCTTATGAATTTCCGGATCTGACTTGATCCATTCGCCTTTGTCACGATCAGGAATTTCATAACCATCAGAGTGGTCAAAGGCAGGAACACAATCGATAGATAGCACCTTGCTTGCTTCATCTACGGTCGGATTTTTCTTTTCAAAGCTGACCGTTACGCAGCGGCGTCCGAGTTCGACACAATCTTCACCAAAATCTTTAGCCAGCTGCTTGCGAAAAGCCTCCAGCATGTCGGCTGGACTTTTGTCGCGGCGGCCTTTTTCCTTGGCCCCTAATACGAAAAACACATCGACATCCTTGAGGGGCTTCGTTTTAGTGTGACGTGCGTAAGAGCCCGTCAAGAAGTCCCGATCGACATCAAATCCACTCTTAATCGAGTCGCGAACTTGTGTGTGTCTTGCAATAGTGTCCTTGCGTTCGGTCTCGCTAAGCTCAAGGCGTTGTCGAAAAGTTTCAAAAGCATCTTCAATCTTGCTCATTAGCGGTAATACCTCGCTGTAGAATAAATGTCAGGTGTTGAAATCACTGTGCCTGCATCACGAGCCACTAGGTGAGTGACATTTTTGTAGTCAGTGCTGCTCATACCCGATACATCTGGCGCACCTGGAGAATGATTCAGTATCACCCTATAAATGCAGCCAGCAGGAGGGGCCGTCGTTTTTGAAATGGATTCGCGAAAAAAACTCTTGTCAACCCAAAGGTCATCAACACCAATGGGGTTATAGCGAATCGGAAAATCCCAACGCGCTTTTGCATCGGAGGAGCCTGGAGAATAAAACTCAATGGTCACCGTATTCAGATGACCCGACTCCATCCATATCCGTGCTGCCTCACCGACTGAAATACTCCAAGAGTCATGAAGAGCTTTGGGGTCTAAACCGTAATCTCTTACCAGTTCTGACAAGAGACCGCGGATTTTGTCAGCTACATATGTGGCAGTTTTTGTACGGGTGTAAGTTATTGTGTGAGTGCTTGTCATGAGCCCAGCACTCCCCAGTTGATGGCAAGATTGCTCGCTTCAGATTTCGCCTGTTCGTCGCCGATGTCGTCGTCAATATTGCGAATAGAGATGCGCACTGCGGAACTCCCTAGTGCCGAATTCATCCAGGAAACATCTTCGGCAAAAGCCGGGGCGCTAATATTCCAATCGCCTTCCGTAGGGTTCCACGTTAGTGATTCGATGTCATCGCCCAGCTCGATCGCGTCGGCGTCATAGCGTAAATAAATCACTAACCGTGGCCCGGATCCCGATACGATGATCGGACTGTTGGCAGGACATTCTTCTGCAATGATGGCTTCCATAACACTACGCGCCGCTTCCAACTGATCAGCATCCCTGGAGTTCGTTTTCGTAATGAGTGTCACTATTCGAGACCACGTTGCCTTCGCTGAACGCTGTGGCGTTGAAGCAATGATTCGACGTATCTTCATGCAACACCGACCTGCTGCTGCGTTTTCACAGCCAGCTCAATCGCTTCAAGCAGTTGATGCGCTGACATCAGTGCCGGGTCTTTTGCTGTTTCTATGGTTCCTGCAGCTGCGAACGTTATTGTCTTGCGTAATCGCCGACCATCGAGGCCGGCAGAAGCACTGACGAAGTTTTTTGTGACGCTGCGAAGTTCGTTAAGTGCCGGCCATTTGGATGCCAATTGCATGAGTGCGTCATCAATAATTTCTTTTCTGGCCTCACTTGACGGCAGCCCTATTTCTTCAATGGCATCGGCTCTCGACATAAACGCCTTATCCAACGCTTCCGGAAAATTGGTCGTGGCTATCAACAATATGTTTTGATGCTGGCGTGACAACACATCAATCCCTGCCAAGGCAGCGTCAGTAGCACGATGTACGTCAATGGGGTTGGTTTCGAGACTGAGCTTTTGGCGGTCAGCAGCAATTGTTTCGACTTCATCCAACAGAACGATACAAGGACCATGCACAGCACGTTCTGGAATAATCGATTGAAATAAGTGCGTGACCTGCTTTTGACTTTTGCCAAGCGAATCGCTGGCCAATGCGTGAGGGTCAATTTGAATAAACTGGGTTTTGGCCGGTTGAAGTGCGAGGGCGACTTGATTAGCCAGCCCGCGGGCCAAGGTTGTTTTGCCCGTCCCTGGCTGGCCGGACAACAATATCAGCCCATGCACGGGCATCTGCTCAAACGTAAAGTGCTGCCGAAGCTGCAACGTGAATAGTGCTTGGGCTAGGAGACGATCCTTAAGGCCTGCCTCGACCTTGATGCAATTCCACGATGCCGCAAATGCCGGGGCAGGTAACTTTATTTCTTCAGCAATCATGTAACCCTCTCTAAATAATGGTGGTAAATCGTCTGATCTTCATTCCGAGGTTCAAAGCAGGAACGCAAGCGCCAAACGAGATTTGGCCGATACTTTGTAGCTCCTGCGTGTCTCATATACTGAGACGCTGGAATTCACCTCGTCTGGGCCTTATCTATATAGGCTCCACGGAAAGACCCATTCGGACACCGAGGTAATGTCCGAGTTAGGCTTCCGGCGGAGCCTATTAACAATACAAAGGAGAAATAGGTTTGGCAGACTCCGTTTCGGAATCTCAAATGGCGCCGCCGAGCGTGGCTCGAGAGGCGCTTGAATCGATGTCGGAGGCCGATTGGGCTTGGTTATCACAGGCAGCTAGGTCATTCTGCTTCGGCGACACTATTTCCCCTGAAGACCTCCTTATGGAGGCGCTTGCGCGGTATTTATCAGGACAACGTGCATGGAATATCGGGGTGCCGCTTCGGACGCAAGTCAGGTCAGCCATGCGCAGCGTTTTACATGCATGGCGAAAGGCTCGGGTCCGAAACCCTGAGGCATCGCTTGAAGACCTGCTTGAGTTAGCCGATTCGGATGAAAATGATGAATCTCAATTTGTGTCTCTACCACCGGACCGGGAGGCTCAAATCGCATTACTATATGAAACTATTCAAACCGCTTTTGCCGATGATTCGACCGCACGAGACGTGCTTGATGGATTGGCCAAAGGGCTCAGCCCCTCCGATATTCAGGAGCTACTTGAAATGACACCGACTACATTCGCGTCTATACGGACACGTATTAGACGTCAGCTAGCAAAACTGCACGCGGCGGGGGCATTCAATGAATAGCCCGCAGCCTCCTTCAAAAATGTATTTGCGTTTACTTGATCAACTGCATCAGGACATCTCTGATGATGTCGATCAAGAAGGCATTCGCCCATTAGAACGTAATGATGTAATGGCTCGCGCTGATTTGAGAGCTGGAAAAATAAAATTTGCTCTAGCGAAACTGCAGTTGCAAAAAGCACCTAAACCTTCGATGCAAACACTCGGCGCGAATGTCATTGCCCATGCGCGTGAAATTTTTGACGCTATCGTGCGTCGTGAGCCAGCACTTACCGAGAAATATTCTCTAGCATTTCGCAGTGGCAAGGAATTGCCGGAGGAAGAGGTGCTGCAAATATTGGGGGAGTTGCGAGCACTTGGCGTAGATCTAGATGACATTGCTGTTCGTTTAGCTAAATGATGACGCCAGAAGGACTTCTTAAAGATCTAGGTATTTCAAAGCCGTCAGAAATTGAACTCGATGTCATTGCCTGGCATTGTGGCCTTCAGATTCAATATCGACCGCTTCAAGGTTGTGATGCACGCGTCGTAGGCTTGGGTGACAAAGGGTTGCTGACCATTGATTCAAGGCAGATGCCTGTAAGACAACGATTTTCTATCGCGCATGAGTTAGGACATTGGCAATTGCATCGAGGCCAACTCATGATGTGTCGAGCGGAAGAAATTGAATCCACTAAAGCTGTCGCACGAAGTTATGAAAAAGATGCAGATGCCTTCGCTGCAGCGGTCTTGATGCCAGCCTATTTATTTGGTCCCGCAGCTGACCAATTCGCACGAAATGAGCCTTGGGCACGTGTAGCTTCATTGGCTGCCGAATTTCAAACGAGCACATTGGCTACTGCGCTCAGGATAGTTAGGCTGGGCATATGGCCAGGCTGGCTGATTTGTCATGGCAAAGCTGGTAGGCAGTGGTATTTCTCGGCGCCTCAGGCATTACATGAAGCGGCTCCAAGAACCGATTTAGATCCCAGATCACCAAGCTTCGATTTGTTGTTTGGAAATATTGAAACATCACGACCCAGAAAGTTGGTTGGTGACACTTGGTTTACTAGTCGGAATGCTGAGAGAAAAACCGTATTGGAACACTCACGAAAATATGGGCCAAGTGAGGTACTGTCGCTGGTTAAATTTGAAGATTAGATGAAACCCTGTTCAAACTTTGACAGTGATAATTGTGCTATCTAATTATTGCGTATTCCGGATGAACTGATAACCTGCGCCGGTAGGGTCTGATCCCCTCGCTGGTGATGACCGGCTGCCTCCGACCCGAAGCAGTCATTCTGTTTACAGCCCACGTTGCCCGGACTGTAACGTCGGGCACTACGACAGATTGTAATGCACAGTGGAAAAGTATTCTGTCGTTCCAGACGGATTCTCCGTGAATAGTTTCAAAACAGCTTGTGGTAGCAAATCAATTACCTGGGCTATCTCCACATCTTCTGAGTCAAGTGCATGAACCTTTAGTCCAACGTGGAAATACTCAGGCACATTTATTTTGAAAAGACGCTCGGCTTCAACAAAGCCGCCGCCAACTGCAACAAATATACGTACGCCCTCACCAGTCGCAAAGTGCCTTACATAGGCAATATATACTTCATCTAGCTTCATGGTTAGCTCCTTATTCAAAGCACTATTCATATTTTTGGCTTACATTACTTATCCAGTGATTTTGCCAACTTCGCGTTCTGGCCGGAAGTCGCCGGTCACGACCAGCATCTCAGGCAGACCCAACTGGACTCGCGGTCAAAGTCACCCAGCGCCCGCAATTATGACTACGCTACATTAATCTTTTTCTAAGGAGATGTAGCGCGCAGCAGGCTAGAAAGCATAGGATGCACAGACCCAAATTGCCTACACCTAAGTATCGTGAAGTATTATTTCAAATAAAGCGTGCTTAATCGTGTCGCAAGGCGAAAAATAGTCATGTAAAGTTGTCAGTAGTAATACTGTTCTTGCATCACGAGAGTCCTGATATTTTCTGAAAGACGCTTATCATCTGTACTTCAGGAAAAAGCGTGGCTAATGACATTGTTAGGCGTTATCTACATCAGCCAATCCACAATCGACATTAAAGAAAAGAGATTACAGTGCTTGCGGCTATATGTTTAACTCGCCTTGCTCGTCACGTAAGCTAGCCATAATTGACATGGCATCGGTCCGTCGCCTGAGGTCGTCCTCGGTTAGAGATTCAATCAACGACTTATCCTTTAAGCCCTTCGCACCTTGACGTGCTTCCATGCGTTTAAGTTTAATCGAGAGCTCCCCAATGGCCTTGACAATGTCTTGCGCACTTGGTGCACCCGTGCTGGTCTTTTCGCCACCCAATGTTGTTGCAAGCTGCGTTGAAGGAAGATCGCGAAAACTTCCTGTTGCATTGCCGTCACCAATGCTTTTTGCAATTTCAGCAAGCTTTCGAAATCTCGGCGATTTCGCGGCAATAGCAACATCACTTATTTCCATAGCCGCTTTCTCTCCACGCCTCCGAAGTGCAGCCCGATTCATCTCCATCCAGAGTGCAGAAAACAGCCCAGGGTTCCCTTGGTCAAACTCAAAACAAGAGTCAATCACTTGATCGGCAGGCGGCGTTTTCTCGCAAAGCGAGAACCGCATTTCACCAATGACATACTCGTTGCGCCACCACTTCTCCATGGAACTAGCTGCAGGAAGCAGTTCGTGCCAACCATGCGAAGTAAACCTTCTAGTTAATTGCGCACCTTTATTTAGATCGGTAAAGGCCAAAGGATTCCCCATCAGAACAACTGGTATCCCAAGATTCATGAGGCCTAGGAAGACTAGGATGAATTCCAACCCCCAGTGATTTTCAGCTAGCGTCTCTTCTTGGTTTTCGTCAATAGCGAGCATCCCCACGCGGTGTACTGATAGTGTTTTTGCAACGAAAACCAATCTGGCATCAATGTTCTTCTGCCTCTTCAGATCGCTAGAGTAGTCTGTCCCTATGAGCCGATCCAAAGATCCAATGATGGCCTCGAAGAGTCCATTACGAGTCGCGTTAGGTGGTGCGTCAACAATAAGATAAGTCACTTGCGTCAGCGAAGACCAGCCACAGTTCTTGTTTTGTTTGTGCACAACAATCTGATTAGGTGCAAACACCGAAAGTGCCTTTTCTACAAGCGTGGATTTCCCCATTCCAGTAATTGCAGAAATAATGGCACCGCCAGCGCGTTTCTTTAGGGACTGAAGTCTGATGCCCTCAGCATTCGGTGCAAGTGCTAGCATGTTGATCCGAAGCTGCTCAGACTTAGACAGAGGATTTCGGGCCACTAAGCCCGAGCGCAGCATCATCTGAATGTCTGCGCACACCTCCAGTTGCGGCGCTACTGGCCAATAATGATCTTCGATCTGCCTAAGATGAACCTCCCTGATTTCCGGCCTAAGAGACCGCCATGGGATTTTTTTAAGGGGTTCATTCTGAAGTGCTTTTGGCAACTCGGATAGCGGGATGTAGGGAGAAATCACCTCAAGCAGCGGATTTTGTTCGCCTCCAAGCTCAGGGTGAGCAATCGATCGTGATGTCACTGGGTAAACTCCTGCATGAATTTTTCCATGGCATCAGACGATGCCTGCGAATATGAAATTCCTGACGTTGTAGTTTGCTCTTTCCTGCTGGGCTCAGACGGTACATTTTTCTGCGATCGTAGCGCCGCCATTTCCTCCTCTCTATTTTTTAATAACTGACTTTTCAATTCCTTTTTGGATGGTTTCTTCGATAGCGCCGCGAGTTCTGAATTAGTCTGCTTTTTAGCTCGCATTGTCGTGGCTTCTCGACTGAGAAGAGTATTGAGCTTCGCTTGCTCATTGCTTGGCCCTTGCTTGTCTTTTCTCAAATCTTCCGATTCCGTCCATTGAACATGATCGACATAAGTGCTTTCACGCTTAAAGTCATCATCAGAAGTCACATTCGGAATCCGCGTGAGCCCGGATGGTAATGTGAACCACACTTGGCTCAAGTCATCTTCTTTGAACTTAACTTTGATGCCCGCAGACCCACCACACTTGACAGCTTCGGCGAATGCAGGGGACTGCATGAGCGCAGGTGCATAGAATCGAATATGTGGCACATGACGCCTTCCATCCGGCATCAAAAGACGAATCCCAGTCTTGGTCATTACAGCCGGTTTAGATGGCAGCGTGTACGCCCTGAGGTGGTCGACCTGGCAGGGAATATCTGCGCGCATATTGCACTTCATCATCCATTTAAGGATGTTGATCCGAGTTGGAGCAATCCCCTCTTTCAACATAGCCGTCGGCGCCAGATGCGCAACTTCTTCGTTGTTATATTCAATTACCATCAACAGAAATTCACGCATGTATTCGTAGTAGTTCCAGAGCGCTTCAATCGCCGGATGCACTTCGCCTCGCTCTCTTTGTTTTCCTTTTGTCGTGCCAGGAAGCTTGTGGTCCAGCCTTTTGTGGTCGGTGTGATGTTGGTTCTCGACATCACTTTTACTTTGCCCGCTATATGACTTTACATATTCCACCCCAAACCTAAATTCCTTCTCGGCTTCTGTAATATATTTGGCTTTCATTTCGCCGTTATCTGCCAGATAGAGTTTGCAAAGCAGGGCCGGCCAGTCTTCATCCTTGATCTCGATTCCAAAGCGAGCGCAAATCTCGACCTTGCTTTCTGCAGAGGAAAGAACCGCTTGCAGAGCAGTTTCTGCGCTCGGATTTTCCCAGCCTACATAGAATCCGATTACCGCGGTGGAACGAATCTCTTTTACAATCGTGCGGCGCATTGGCGGCAGTTTTATTAGTCTCGACATCATAGAAACGAGATACACGTCTGTCGATGTTGAATCGATCATCGCCATCTGGCCAACGGCGCACACCTGATCTTTAGTACTACCAGCTGTGACCTTTGAAATCCAAGCGTCTGATCCGATGCGCTTTTTTCGACCTTCAATTGTGTTTCGTTTTTTTCCCCAATACTTGAACTCGATTTTGGTCGGCCGTTCATTCGGCGGGAGCAGCAAAGTCGTGCCATCAGCACAAATCTTCGACCAAAACACCTGAGACGTGAGAAGAAAGGCGTCTTCGACCGTCCTGCCTTTTCCCCGTAACAAGTAACCATTTGCGAGCCTCTGTTTATCCGCCTCGGTGAGCGTATATCTCGCCCCAGGGGTCACTTCGATTTTTTCCAAGCGCGACTTTCGCCCGAGCTTTGTTGATTGAACTTTTTCCTTGCCTGGCGCACCTCGGAGGTGCATGTTCGGAATCAGACTGCTTCTCACACCACCGCTTGCTAGGTAAGTATGAACGGTCCGATAGACTGTAGTTGGATTCACATCGCAAACCGAAGACTGTTTGAGAATTTTCGACCGAAGTCGGGTGGGGTTACGTGCGATATCACGTATAGAAATTTCCCCAATGATCGGGCTGATGAGTTCCCATGCCGTATCTCGTAGTTTGAGCCGCATCTCTCGTTTTTTTCTTTCCTTCTCTGTTGTTACGGCATCCAGGTATTCCTCGTCACTCATAATCCAATGTCCCGGAGCTGCGTAGGTCGTGACCACGAGCGCATTTCGGCTCAATGACTCCTCGAGCGCTTTAAGTTCGAACATTTTCGGCCCACGAACATGAGTGGTTCTTTTTCCGTTCTTCCCAAGTGCGCCAGGAAGCTCAATCGCTGACGCAATTCCTAACTCCTTATCAATCATCAGAACACGGTGCGGCCTATCGATCGGACTGCGTCCGATCCCTGGCTTGATCACAGTGTTTTCGCTGAGTATCACGATGTCGGCGCCAGCCACTTTTGCCGAGCATAATTCCGATAGGCGATTCCGCCGGAGAGAAATGGTCGCGTAGTGTTTACCGGCCTTGTAACATCGACGTCGACATGCTGATACCAAACTGCGATTTTCATCGCCCTTTGATCGACGTGGCTAGACCAACCAACATGTTTGCCGGCTTCGCGTGACGCGATCCAGGCAGGTCGATCGTATGCGGTTTTTATAAGTCGCTCGACATACTTCCGGTATTGCGAGGACATCGTGAGTTCGGCCAAGGACGTGAAGCTCTCAATCGGCGAAAGCCAATGAAGCTGCACCAGAAGCTCTTTAGGGAGTTGCTCTGGATGGGCGACCCGGTGCGGGATGGCAGCTGCCATACAATAACGTCGATCAAGTTCCAGTCGCTCAAGCTCCCTGTCTGACGGCGAACCTGATTCCAAAATCTCCAAGGGCTTGCAACTGATGCCGACAAGCATGCCTTGATTGATCTGTGCAGGTACCGTGACCAAAAGGTCAATGGATAATATCCACGGAATATCGAGCCCAGGATAGTTGTGAAGTGATATGCCTGCCTCTTGGGCGATTGCTCGCATGCCAGGGTGATATTTAGTACCAAGCGAAGGACCCAACTGAGTCGCCGGATGCAGATGCTCCCAGGGCCAAAGAGGATATTGCTCTCTGACATCAACCGCGCCAAGCCACCACATAAAGAGAGCAAACTCGCGCTCAGCGCGTGATAGATAATGCGTGAGTCGCATCAGGTGTGGAACGGGAACGATACTCAGATTCGAACATGGCGAGGATGTCCGCCGTGTAACTTCGATCCAAGGCTTATAAGCATCACCCGTACCTATGCCCCGACCTTCTCGGAACGAATTAGACAACTTCGCAAGTGAAAACCTCATCGGCAATCTACTTGTGGGATCACGCGGCGATTAACGAACGGATGTATACGGCACAGTTCGTGCCGCCTAACTGACTTGTTGCTCATATGCGCCTCCTACCCCTTTTGCTGGGACGTTGATAGTCGAAAGGAATCGACGGAGGCGTTGACTTGAAAGCGGGCAGGGTGGAAACTGCCCACAAGCGACCAGACTTGAGTATTCGAGTCACGCCGAGAAGGCTGCCCTTGCCTGGGCGGCCTTCTCTTTTTCCGATGTTATGTTGTTGGTTGCCGTGCCTCCTGAGGTGGCCCAGCGACAATTGGTGTCTGCGCAGAACACAGCGCTAGGCAATCTATGTCAGTCGTGTGCCCGATGAGTCCGTGTTTGAGCCCCAAACGCACGGCAATCTCATGACTCTGGCCACGTAAGCCGCGGTTCCTGCCGGTGAGAACTCCGTAGACCAGTTGGGCGGAATAACCATGCAACCTCGCCCAGCTGCTGATAGATAATCCGCGCCGAACAAATTCCTCGCGGACCTCCGCCCCTTTGCGCAACTGTGTAGTAGAGTTCTGCATTGGTTGCATGAGTATAGAATTGTGTTAAATTATATTCGTTATAATGAACTTTAATGAAACTTGCAAGTAGGGGTGTGCGATGAGCGTTGGCGGTCGACTTCGGCAGGAAAGGGAACTGCTAGGCCTAACTCAGCAAAAGTTTGCCGAACTGGGTGGCGTCAAACGCGTTAGCCAGCACCTTTACGAGCAAGATGTCCGAGTGCCGGACATGAATTACCTTTCACGCCTAAAAGATCACGGTGTCGACGTCTGGTTCCTTTTTCATGGCACCCGAATCTCGGAACGCGCTGGCGACCGTTTACCCCGATCAATTTATGTTTCTGCGTTTCGAGCAGTGGAAGAGTTAGCCCTAGACCATGACGGCCAAGCGTTGTCACTTAAGGAACGGGAGCGCCTTTTCACGTTTCTGCTCTCATTACTGGAGAGAGAAAGCGCGCCTGCGAGTACGGACGAACTTCGGTCACGCCTTCTAGAGGCGTTGGCCTCTTGAATGGGCTTAAACAAGCAGGAACCTTCACTAGCAGCTGGCTAGACGAAATATTTTCTGGTCGTTGGTGGTGGCGAGCGCTTCGACATGTCGCCGGAATACGCGTAGAGAGGGCACTAGACTCCTTTGGTGATAAGTCTATGGAGGCACGCTGCGCAACAGAACGTTATCGCGAAATGCAATTTGCAGTTACCTACTGGAGATCTGCACCTTCGCCTGTTCGACAGGTTGTACGGTACGCCCGCCAAGCCGGGATAAATGATGCAGACCTCAAATTAATCGTCCTTAACACTGATCTGCGAGTTCACGGCAATCGGGTTGTCCTAAGGCGATCAACTCTTTCTCGCATACTCTCGTCCGCCATGGCGACTGTCGTCATCTCTCATTGGATCTTGATTTGTGCGATGACTGCTTTCGCTCCATGCCCTCTTTGGGTAAAGATCATTGTGCTTATTGCACTCACATGTGCCTACGGAGCGCTACACCGAGGATGGAGCTTGTATGCGTCGCGCCCGTTGGTAGCAATTGAAAGATCCGGAGTTGCGTTGGATGACGTTTGCCGACTTGCCACTGCGGGGACTGTTGAGTATTTGCCTTCTAACCAATCGTGAATGGTCAAGTCTTACAGTCACACCACACTGCCAAGGCTAGAAAAGAAAATAACTCCCGCGAAGCTATAACGCGCCTCGAGGCACGCATAGGCTGTAACGACACCGCCCTTGTGCGCGGATAAAACCCAGTTGGACGTTCTATTGTTGCGACCTGGCTAATACCGGGCCTGGAGTTGGAACAACTATTAGCTTGTTGGAGCATTTATTAGCTCTTACCATTCCGTCGCTCCTACCAAACCAAATTATTCGACAGTCACCGATTTGGCCAGATTTCTCGGCTTGTCGACGTCGGTGCCGCGCGACAAGGCCGTGTGATACGCCAGTAACTGCACCGGAATCGCATGCACGATCGGACTCAATATGCCGACGTGGCGCGGCGTGCGGATTACGTGCACGCCTTCGGATTCGCTGAAATGGCTGTCGGCATCGGCAAACACGTACATCTCGCCGCCGCGGGCCCGCACTTCCTGGATATTGGATTTCACTTTCTCCAGCAGTGCGTCATTCGGTGCGATTACGACAACCGGCATATCTTTGTCGACGAGAGCAAGCGGGCCGTGTTTCAACTCACCGGCAGGATAGGCTTCGGCGTGGATGTAGGAAATTTCCTTGAGCTTCAATGCACCTTCGAGGGCAATCGGATAATGCAGGCCGCGACCTAAAAACAGCGCGTGT
>JAYWIG010000317.1:0-6972 GCA_043789035.1 Betaproteobacteria bacterium | reverse complement strand
GGTTTGTTAAACCGGTATCAACCGAGCGCAGCAATACTTTTCCCGCTGGTCGAGTACCGTCAGCAGGCACTGTCCATGATATCGGCGCTTGCCCATTTTGCAGCGCCGGTAACTTTACGCCCATGCCACCAAGCATTCTCTCAGCAGCGCCATTCATTGCTCTGGGTTCACCAACGTCATCAAGAATAAGTACGCCTTCTTGAAGCTCGGAAATGATGCGTTGATTAATCACCAACTGTTCTCGTAAGTCTAAATCGCGTTGCTCAACAATTTGCTCTTGTTGGGTTAGGCGAGTGGCTAACTGATTAATTAAAAATGCCGTGAGAAACGCGCCGCCGCCAACCAAACCTGCTTGTAAAAAAGCACCGAAGTCAGAGCTTTCAGCTTCTAATAAACGCCAACCAGCCTCCAGCAACAGTACAAGAGCAGCGGTGGCTGCAAAAAAAATTGCTTCCCGCCTCGTAGAAAGAACTGCGGCTGCGGCTACCGGCGCAATCATAAGCATTGATAAGCTACTACGAGAACCGCCTGCATAAAACATGAGCAGGCCCAAGAAAGCAATATCGAGCAAGGTCGAAACAATTAGCTGTGGCCGAAAAGGAAAGCTAAACCAGCGAATACAAACCCACAAAGCCAACGAAACTGCTAAATAGGCCAAAGAGGTCGTAAAAAAAGCGCCCTCTTTGGCTAAGTCGAGCCGAAAAGCACCTTGCTGCGCAAGTGGAACCCAAATTGAAATCATCACCGCGACTAGAACGCGGCAAACGCTGAGAAGTCGAATCGACTTTAAATAGCTATTACTAACAAACTCAGTCGGCATGTTCAGTAGTGCAAAAGAACTGGCCGCGCCTTTCAATCGCTTCTTGTCTCGGCAAATGTAAGCCGCATTTCGCGCACGCGATTAGCGAAGGTAATCGCTCTTGCTTGTCTTGCTTGTCTTGATTATCTTGCCTATCTTGAATAGGTGGCTCGGCTTCACCACGCGCGGGAGGGTCCTTCAAAGTACCTTTTCGCTGAATAACCGCAATCGCTTTGAGTGCAAGAAAAACGGCGGCAAAAACGCCTAGCCAAAAAAGAATTTTGCCCATCTTAAAACTGCTGCGCTATCAAACTCACGCCACCCGATTCAAAACGACTTCGAGCACAAAACGGCTGCCCACGTAGCCAAGCAGCAATAGAGCAAAGCTGACCATAGTCCAACGCAAAGCGACTCTGCCACGCCAACCGCGAAGCCATCTCCCAACGAGTAGCACCGCCAAAACAAGCCAAGCGAGTATCGTGAAGATTGTTTTGTGATCCAACTTCATCGGTTGGTCAAAAATTACCTCGCTAAAGCCGATTCCACTGATTAACGTGAGTGAAAGGCAAATGAAACTTATGCCGATAAAGCGAAATAGCACTCGCTCCATGGTCATCAGCGGTGGCAATTCATCGAAAAATTTTGCAAAGAAAGAATTACTTGCACGCTCCGAGCCTTTTAAGGATCGTTCCGCAGCGGCCATCAAACCTGCGTGAAGCGCGGCCAGTAATAAAACTCCGTACGACAAAGTTCCCACTACTAAATGAGGTAAAAATAACGAACGATGAGAGTACTTAGCGAGCGACGCGCCCGGAAAGGCCATCGGTAATAGTGCAGAAATAGCCGCGAGAGGCAAGACCACTTTTAGCACAGCTTGAACTCTTGTCGAGCGGCCTTCGATCAACAAAATGAGTGCGCCTACCCAAAATGTGGCTGATAAAGCAGCACCAAAACCGTAGCGGCCACCATCGCCAAAACCTTCTGGGGTCGATAGACCGCCAATCGCAGCCACCAAGCTAATAGCGTGTGCCACCACGCCCTGCGCCAACAAAAGGCGAGCAAAGCGATCATTAAAAGCAGCCCCTAAATAACAAATAAAGGCGGCAATGGAGGCAAAGACTAAAATAGACATCTACTTGGAAGTTTACCAGTCATGCTCGACAATCTCTCGCAACGTTTAGCCAAAGTCGTTAAAACCCTGAAAGGGGAGGCCCGACTTACCGAATCCAACACGCAGGAAATGCTGCGTGAAATCCGTATTGCCCTATTAGAGGCCGACGTTGCCCTGCCTGTGGTGCGCGATTTAATCGCCCGCATTAAAGAAAAAGCGCTCGGCCAAGAGGTTCTGCAAAGCCTTTCTCCAGGCCAAGCCTTGGTTGGCGTCGTCAATCGCGAATTGACCGATTTAATGGGTGGTGAAACAGCCACGCTGAATTTCGCCACACAACCACCCGCGGTCATTTTGATGGCAGGCCTGCAAGGTGCGGGTAAAACCACCACCGTCGGAAAGCTCACCAAATGGCTCAAAGAAACTCAGAAGAAAAAAGTTCTGACGGTTTCTTGCGACGTTTATCGCCCTGCCGCGATTGAGCAGTTAAAAGCAGTAACTGCTCAAGCAGGTGGCGAATTCTTTGCGTCAGACCCTTCTCAAAAGCCAGTCGACATTGCAACCGCTGCTTTGCAATGGGCGAAAACTCACTATTTCGATGTGCTGTTAGTCGATACGGCCGGTCGCTTAGCGATTGATGAGGCGTTGATGTTGGAGATTAGTAATCTCCATGCTGCCCTAAAGCCAATCGAAACCTTGTTCGTTGTCGATGCGATGCAAGGCCAAGATGCCGTGAACACGGCCAAAGCCTTTAACGAAGCGCTGCCGCTGACTGGTGTGATTCTGACCAAACTCGACGGCGATTCACGCGGTGGAGCGGCGCTCTCAGTAAAGGCAATTACTGGCAAACCGATTAAGTTTGTTGGTGTTGGTGAAAAACTGACCGGCCTAGATACCTTCCATCCAGACCGTATGGCTGCTCGTATTTTGGGCATGGGCGATATTTTGTCGCTGGTGGAAGATGCGCAAAAATCCGTCGATCATGAAGCCGCTAAAGAACTAGCCGATAAATTAAAGAGCGGCAAAGGCTTCGATCTGAATGACTTCGCTGCCCAACTTGGGCAAATGAATAAGCTTGGAGGGTTATCGTCGCTCATGGATAAGCTGCCAGCACAAATGCAAGCAGCCGCCGCCGGTGCTGACATGGGCCAAGCAGAAAAGCAGCTCAAGCGCATGCAAAGCATTATTCACTCGATGACAAAACAAGAGCGTCGTAAACCTGAGCTCATCAAAGCCACCCGTAAACGCCGCATCGCAGCCGGTGCTGGCGTGCAAGTGCAAGAAGTGAACCGCCTTCTCAACCAGTTCGAGCAAATGCAAGGCATGATGAAAAAAATGCAGGGCGGCGGCTTAGCAAAAATGATGCGCGGCATGAAGGGCATGATGCCTGGGATGCGCTGATATGAGCATAGACACGCCTGAGGATATTCGATGGAAGCAACGCTTTCAAAACTTCAACCTTGCCCTAGCGACATTAACGGAAGCTCATGCATTGGCCCAAACTAGGCCGCTGACCAAACTCGAAGCGCAAGGTTTGATTCAAGGGTTCGAATTTACTCACGAGCTCAGTTGGAATGTGCTGAAGGATTACCTTGAAGCACAAGGTTTTCCAAACATTATCGGCTCTAGAAATGCCGTACGCCAAGCCTTCAAAGAAGCATTAATCGAGAATGGAGACGTATGGATGGACATGATTAAAGCCAGAAATCTCACGTCCCACACTTACAACGTAGACGTCGCTCAGCAAATTTCTAGTGATATTTTGCAACGCTTTCATCCCGCATTTATGCATATGTCGGAAACTTTTAAATTGCGCTTGTGATGGATCATGGCCTTAACTCCGCTACCGTCGAAAAACTTCTTTCGATACTAGAAAAGTTTCCTCAAATCGAAAAAGCCATTCTTTATGGCTCAAGAGCCAAAGGTAACTACAAACCTGGCTCGGATATCGACCTTACTCTAGTAGGGCCAGAACTAACACCTAAGTTATGCATGGACATCGAGCAACAATTAGATGACCTGCTTTTGCCCTACATGATCGACCTTTCTGTTTTCGACTTACTTAACCATGCTGAACTAAAAGCGCATATTGAACGGGTCGGAGTCGTCCTTTACTCAAAAATCAACCCTTGTTTGCAAATTTAGCTAGGAGTGGCATTTAACGCAGGAATAGAGCCAGGTCTAGGATTCCACTTCTTCCAAGCTGCAAGCACCAAATTTGGATACTCCGGCTTTCCTAAGCTTCCGTTGTATCTACCTAAAGCTCGATACAAATCGCCTTTTTCGATGTCGATGTAGTGGCGAAGAATGCTGCAGCCATAGCGAATATTGCTGCGCATGTCGAAGAGTTTTCCGGGGTCGCCATCACCGATTACTTTTGTCCAGAACGGCATGACTTGCATATAGCCTCGCGCCCCGGCCGATGAAATCGCGTAGCGGCGAAAGTAGCTTTCAACTTCAATAAGGCCCAGCACCATCTCAGGCTCCAAGCCGGCGCGCTGCGCTTCGTAACGTACAGTTTTTAAAAACTCTATGCGCTGCTGATACTCAGGCTTATGACGCCTAGGTAACTTAGCAGACATGGTCGCCAACCAATCCACTTTTTCTTTGATGTCGTTAAATTTAGGATCAGGCGGAGAATTGTCAGCAATCGCAGCCGCGAGCGCAGTTTTTACAGCTGCCGTCATAGGTTCGTACTGCTGATTGCCGGCCTGCACTTGCCAACTGGCAAATGCAAGATAGAAAAAAGCGATGAACCTCAACACTTCGCGAGCAACCCCTGAATCAATTGCACACCATCGGCTTGGGCAACCATGTCCACCGCACCAGTGCGGCGAGTTTGCACTTCGAACTTGCCTTCTTTCAAACCTCTGTCGCCAACCGTCACACGAATCGGTACGCCGATCAATTCCCACTCAGCAAACATTACACCCGGGCGCTCACCTCTATCGTCGAATAAAACATCAACACCGGCTTTTTTCAAATCGGCATACAACCCTTCGGCGGCGGTTCTAACAGCTTCTGATTTTTCCATTCCCATTGGGCAAATGACCACTTCGAATGGCGCAATCGCCTTTGGCCAAATAATGCCCTTCGCATCATGGTTTTGCTCAATCGCGGCACCGGGCAAACGAGTCACACCAATGCCATAGCAACCCATCTCGATCACTTTCGATTTGCCGTCAGCATCAATAAACTCGGCCTTCATGGCTTGCGAGTATTTCGTACCTAAATAAAACACATGGCCGACTTCGATGCCGCGCTGAATATCGAGCACACCTTTGCCATCGGGTGAAGGGTCGCCCACTTTCACATTGCGAATGTCGGCAACGGTAGCTTCAGGTAAATCACGGCCCCAGTTCACACCAGTGAAATGGAAATCAACTTCATTCGCGCCACACACAAAATCACTCATTGCCGCGACTGTTCTATCAACCACAATATGAACCGGCTTCTTTAAATTGATTGGGCCTAAATAACCAGGCTTGCAACCAAAGTGTTCAACAATTTCTTCTTCGGTCGCAAATCGGAAACCCTTGAGACCCTCAACCTTGTTGGCCTTAATCTCGTTCAAATCATGGTCGCCGCGCACAAGCAACAACCACACTTTCGCAGCGCCCTTTTCGGAATCGACAGCAAGCACAAGCGACTTCACTGTTTGCTCAAGCGGCAATTTCAAAAGTTCTGCAACATCTTCGCAACGCGCCTTGCCCGGCGTTGGCGTCTTAGTCATTGCTTGTGATGCGGCAGCCCGAGTACCCAAGGCCAAAGCTTCAGCTAGTTCAACATTAGCCGCGTACTCCGACGTTGGGCAATAGGCAATCGCATCCTCGCCGGTCGCAGCAATCACCTGGAATTCATGGCTGGCCGAGCCGCCAATGGCACCAGTATCGGCTGCCACAGGGCGATAGGTTAAGCCAATACGATCAAAAATCTTGATGTAAGCATCGAACATGACTTGATAACTTTTGAGCGCGCTTTCTTTATCTTTATCGAACGAATACGCATCTTTCATCGTAAACTCGCGCCCCCGCATTACGCCGAAACGAGGCCTGCGCTCATCGCGAAACTTCGTCTGAATATGATAAAAATTCTTTGGCATTTGTCGATAGCTTTTAATTTCTTGACGCGCAATATCCGTTACCGCCTCTTCAGAAGTCGGTTGCACGATGAAATCTCTATCATGGCGATCTTTAATACGTAAAAGCTCTGGACCATATTGCTCCCAGCGGCCAGATTCCATCCATAACTCGGCAGGCTGAATAACCGGCATCAAGAGTTCGATGGCACCAGCGCTATTCATTTCTTCGCGAATAATGTTTTCGATTTTTCGAATGACCCTTAGCCCCATCGGCATGTAGTTGTACACGCCACTGCCAAGTTTTTTAATCATGCCGGCACGAGTCATCAAGCGATGGCTAGCGATTTCGGCATCGGTTGGCGCTTCTTTAAGCGTAGAAATATGGAATTGGGAGGCTTTCATGCAGGGCTTTTCAGTAGATTATTTTTCAAGTTTCCATGATTATCGCAATTTATCCCTATAATGGTTTTAACTATAGACATTTGGGTGGCTTATGCTCGACAGAGATGGATTCCGCCCCAACGTCGGCATTATTTTGGTGAATCGACGCAACGAAGTTTTTTGGGGAAAGAGATTACGAGAGCATTCATGGCAGTTTCCGCAAGGTGGTATTGATCGCGGAGAGTCGCCCGAACAGGCGATGTTTCGCGAGTTGTTCGAGGAAGTTGGGTTGCAGCCGAACAGTGTGCGAATTTTAGGTCGCACAAAAGATTGGCTCCGCTACGAGGTTCCTGATCAATGGGTACGTAGGGAATGGCGTGGACGTTATCGTGGCCAGAAGCAAATCTGGTTTTTGTTGCGTTTGGTGGGTAGAGATTCGGAGATTGATCTTCGAGCCTCAAACCATCCAGAATTCGATGCTTGGCGCTGGAGCGATTATTGGGTTCCGCTAGATGCGGTGATTGAATTCAAGCGTGGGGTTTACACCCAAGCGCTTGATGAGTTGCATCGCTATTTAGAGCCTCAGCGCGCCTCTCAGCGCCC
>JAYWIG010000316.1:0-6986 GCA_043789035.1 Betaproteobacteria bacterium | reverse complement strand
TTGTCGATTCGAGTTGTGGCTGGCTTGTGCCCGCAGGAAATGAAGATGCTTTGGTGAAGGCAATCCGCAACTTACTTACTCAGCCACTGGAAATATCTAAAGGTTATGGTGAGGTTGGCCGCTATCGAGTTGAATTGCGGCACAACATTGAAACATCAGCCAGCATTTTGATGCAGGAATTTAAGAAGTAGGGCTACTACTACTTCTCATGATCTCGATTAAATAGATTTGCGACGGCGAGCAATTGCACCAACAACCAAGAGCCCTGCAAGCATCATTGCCACTTCAGTAGGCTCAGGTATGGCTGCGACACTCACGTTGTTTAGACCATAAATCTGATCTGGTGATGTAGGAGCGCCGTTGTCGTCTACCCACCTTAGCCACACGTTACTACCGACGCCTACGTCGCTAGATAAACTGATGAAGGTGGGGGCGACATTTGTCACGCCAGCGCTATTGGGGACAACCACACCGGCTGGGCCAGCGAGTGTTGGATTCAATAGGACCGCATTTGTCCATGTAGCGTTATTCAAGCTGTAAAAAAGCTGATAGCCCGGAAGTTCGCCAGCAGTTGAAGCTGCGGCATATCGAACGATATCGTAAGAGACGAGGAGCGAGTTAAAAGAATTGCCAGTGTTGTTTGTTAGTACGACTTGAAGGGCATTCCCAGCATTAGTTGTCGGTGACATTGCAAGAACTCTGTCAGAAGTATTCGTAGTGCTGGCAGCGGCGTTAAAGCCATTGTTATTGGTAACAGTTGGCGTTGTTACAGCAGTCAGCGGGCTTGTAACTAAAGTCATTGCGGCAACGTCAGTGGCCGAAATTCCAGAGGTGGCAGTCCATGTGGCGTTGGTTGTACCCGCTGCACCTATCCAATTTGTCCAATCAGTTGGTCGTGTTGTAGCTAGGGTGCCAAGTGAGTCGAAATTTTCGGTATAGCCCGACGGAAGCAACGTGGCCGCATTCGCCGCGCCTAGTGTTGACAAGATCGCATTTACGCATACAAACTTTAAGGAAAGTTGTTTCATGAAAGCTCCACTTAATTGGTTCTATTGATGTGGAGATAATGCCTATTTCATGTTTAGAGTTGATGACTAAATATTTCGGATAATTAGTCCGTTCGGACTAGGCTAGAGGACTTTCGGACTAATGAGCGGGGGTAATTTATTTGCCAGCGCACCACCGATTACAAACATAGGGAAGTAGACGAAACTATTCAGCAGTGCGTCGATAACGGCTAATGCTAAAACAATACTTAAAACCAGACCGCCTCCCTTGGGTTGCCTTGTGAGTTCGCGAGATGAGCCAAAGATGTGAGCAATTGCCCCTGAACATATTGCAGTGAAAGCAACTATAACGGCAACTAATCCAAACTGGCCAACCAACACCTGAGGAAGCCCCCAAGGTCGAATATTCGCCTGCCGCCACCAAGCCCAGTTGCCTGTGCCGAAGAGAATGTCGCCGCGAACTGTGGCAAGAGCTGCTTGATCTGCCCAAACTCGCCAAGCGAAGGAGCCTCTGCCAATGGATTTTGTGAAACCCACGAGTGCTTGGCCGAGGCTTGAATTCCACATCCAGTTGCCAACATCGGCAGTAAGAACATACATCAAACTAATTGCTGTAAAAATGACTAAGCTTGCAATAAGTGCGAGCTTCGCGTTGAGTTGATCCCACAGAAAAATTAACATAATTCCAAAAATAGCTAGACCAATTGCGCCGACTGATTGTGCTGCTAAAGTCATTGCGCAGAGTAGCAATGCTTGTGTTTGGTAGAACTTTGCGTTCGGTCCTACTGCTAAACGAACTAGCCAGATCGCGAGAACTGAAGTGAGCCCAATGACCACTCCGAACTGATTGCCATCTTCGAGAAAACCAATAGGGCGATAGCCGACATAACGCTCAATGCCTATGTAGCGAAACGCATTTGCTGCATAAAGATACTCATGCAAAACCGGCCCCCATATGCCTTCTATGATCGATATAGGCAGGTATAGTAAACAAGCTAAGGTGATAGATTTAATGAGGCGTAAATGATCTGCCGCAGTGGAGAAGTAAGCTTTTCCAAGTAACCAAGGCGTACCCCATGCACCTAATAAGTAAAGCGATTGCACCCAGCCAGCCGGTTCTTGTTTGCTGGCAAATAATGACTGCGCAATTGGCCAGACGCACCACATCAAGACGCATATATCTGGCCATTTGAATTGAATGGTTTGGAAACGACGCCGATCCAACGCCAGCGTTAAGGCCAGCAAGGTACAAGGAATGAACCAAGCCTTCGAAAACCAGTCGAGACTGGGTACTGAAGAACCCAAAATCCAAATTGGAAATACACCTTCCTTCGGCATTTTGGCAAGCTGAAAAACATAGCTTGGCAGAAATAACCAGCCAAGCATGAAGGCAGCGCCCACCACATAGGTTTTATTGAATTTGTAAAGTGCAGCTGCCGACAGAACAGTGAAGAGCGCAAAGTAGTAGAGGAGTGAAGTGTCCATAACTTAAAGTCTAGCTGGAATCGTTTGCCTTGATGCGGCTGCGTTATGCGCATTATGGGTAGAGCTTATGCCAGAAAATACTCTTGTGCATCTTCAGGGGTTGATATATATTGTGTATCACTAGGAGGTTACATGTCTCTCGCTCTCACTCAAGTGTATTTAGAAGCAAGTCAAAAGAAGGCTCTGGTAGCGCAGGCCAAATCGAGCGGCCGCAAAACATCGGATTTGATTCGTGAAGCGGTAGATGGCTTGCTGCTCGGTGTAAACCCGACAGAACTGAAGCAATTGGATGTTGCTACCTTGCAGGCCGAAAAAGACATCAAAGAAATGGTGAAGGCGCTTGATGCAAATGCCAAGTCGCATAAATCATTCATGGCTGAAATGGCGAAGCTTAGAGCCAAGGCGGAGTTAATTTAGTGAGCGTTCTGGTTGATATCCTTGATCGTCTATCCGGGATCGCAGTTCTAAAAGAACGCATTAACGAGCAGGTTGTTCAGCAAACCGAGATGCGCAAGATCGTGATCGAGCAGCAAAAAGATATTGCTGAGCTCAAAGGGCAGTTAAAAGCTTTGATCATCATGCAGGGCCAAGCAGCTAGAGGTAAGTAAGTAGCTTAAAACAGCAAAAATATTGCCAAATAAACGCAATCTGCTATCATAGAAAGCTTTCCTGCAAAAAATTGGTGCCGCAATCGTCTGGTGTCGATAGGAAAGGCGCGTTTTGGGTTCGTCGGTTCAAGTCGGTGTTATTGTTAAGCCCTTGAAGTTAAACGAATTTTTGACGTGAACTTATTAAACAAGTTGCTTAATTAAGTAAATAAGCAAGTAAATAGTGAGCATTTATGCCAACAGTAAATCAGCTAGTTCGCCAAGGTCGCGAATCGGCAGTCGTGAAGAGTAAGAGTCCGGCGCTGGAAAATTCTCCGCAGCGTCGTGGCGTTTGCACTCGCGTTTATACAACAACGCCTAAGAAGCCTAACTCGGCTTTGCGTAAAGTTGCAAAAGTGCGTTTAACCAACGGTTTCGAAGTTATTTCGTACATCGGCGGTGAAGGCCATAACTTGCAAGAGCACTCGGTCGTTTTGATTCGCGGTGGCCGCGTAAAAGACTTGCCAGGTGTGCGTTACCACATTGTTCGTGGTTCGCTCGATTTGCAAGGCGTGAAAGACCGTAAGCAATCGCGTTCTAAGTACGGTGCTAAGCGCCCTAAAGCGAAATAAGCTAAGTAAGCTTAACAAAACTGTTTTGTTGGTACGAGAGAATTCTCTTGTACTGTTTTAAATGGGTGGGGCTTCTTTGCAAAAGCACTGAGACTTCGTTCAAGTAAGCGAATTTATCCTCCTTCCTGCGGAAGGGGCGTTATAGGTTCAGCCGGGTTAGCCCGGCAGCTGAAAACTTTTATATAGGTGAGTGTTATGCCACGTCGTCGTGAAGTCCCCAAGCGTGAAATCCTGCCAGATCCTTTGTACGGCAGCGTTGATGTATCTAAATTCGTAAACGTATTGATGCTCGATGGCAAAAAAGCTGTCGCTGAGCGGATGCTTTACGGCGCTTTCGAGTTGATCAAAACCAAAGCGGGTGGCCGTGAGGCGCTTGAGATTTTTGGTTTGGCGCTCAATAACACCAAGCCATCGGTTGAAGTAAAAAGCCGTCGCGTTGGTGGTGCTAACTACCAAGTTCCTGTGGAAGTTCGCCCTGTGCGCCGTATGGCGTTGGCAATGCGTTGGTTGCGTGAAGCAGCTAAAAAGCGCAGCGAAAAATCCATGGGCCAGCGCTTGGCTAATGAATTGATGGAAGCCGCAGAAAACCGCGGTGGTGCAGTGAAGAAGCGCGATGAAGTTCATCGTATGGCAGAGGCTAACAAAGCCTTCTCGCATTTCCGCTTCTAGTTTTCTAGTCAACATCCTCCTCTAGAAGAAAAGATTACATATGGCTCGCAAGACCCCCATAGAACGATATAGAAATATCGGCATTTCTGCGCACATTGACGCAGGTAAAACTACGACCACAGAACGTATCCTGTTCTACACCGGTGTTAACCACAAAATCGGTGAGGTGCATGATGGCGCCGCAACGATGGACTGGATGGAGCAAGAGCAAGAGCGCGGCATCACGATTACATCGGCTGCTACAACCTGCTTTTGGAAGGGAATGGATAATTCATTTCCTCCGCACCACATCAACATCATCGATACCCCAGGGCACGTAGACTTCACGATTGAAGTTGAGCGTTCAATGCGCGTACTCGACGGTGCTTGCATGGTTTACTGCGCTGTGGGTGGTGTTCAGCCTCAATCTGAAACGGTTTGGCGTCAGGCTAACAAGTACAAAGTGCCGCGTTTAGCATTTGTGAACAAGATGGACCGGACTGGCGCCAACTTTTTCAAAGTGTATGACCAGATGCGTTTGCGCCTGAAGGCCAACCCCATCATCATGCAAGTGCCAATCGGCGCCGAAGAGAACTTCAAAGGCGTGGTTGACCTGATCAAGATGAAGGCCATCTGGTGGGATGAAGATACCAAAGGCATGACATTTAAGTACGGTGAAATTCCTGCTGAATTGGCCGAGACTTGCGCTGAGTGGCGCGAGAAAATGGTTGAAGCTGCTGCAGAGTCGAACGAAGACTTGATGAATCGTTACCTTGAAGAAGGTGATTTGTCTGAAGCTGATATCAAGAAGGGTTTGCGTCAGCGCACGATCGCTTCTGAAATTCAGCCAATGTTCTGCGGTTCTGCATTTAAGAACAAGGGCGTACAAGCCATGCTTGACGCTGTCATCGAACTCATGCCTTCGCCGATTGATATTCCACCTGTTAAAGGTATGGATGACGATGAGCAGGTAGTGTTTCGTAAGGCTGACGACAGTGAAAAATTCTCTGCGCTTGCATTTAAATTGATGACCGACCCATTCGTGGGCCAGTTGACATTTATTCGTGTGTATTCAGGCATTCTGAAATCAGGCGACACGGTTTACAACCCAATCAAATCGAAGAAAGACCGTGTTGGTCGCTTGCTGCAAATGCATGCGAATGAGCGCGAAGAAATTTCTGAAGTGCGCGCTGGCGATATCGCTGCTGCGGTTGGCTTGAAAGAAGTTATTACTGGTGAAACGCTTTGCGATCCAGATCACCTCGTGATCTTAGAGCGTATGGTGTTCCCAGAGCCTGTGATCTCTCAAGCGGTTGAGCCAAAAACTAAGGCTGACCAAGAGAAGATGGGCGTTGCGTTGCAGCGCTTAGCTCGCGAAGACCCATCATTCCGTGTTCGCTCGGATGAAGAGTCAGGCCAGACCATTATTTCTGGAATGGGCGAGTTGCACCTTGAGATTATCGTTGACCGTATGAAGCGCGAGTTTGGCGTTGAAGCGTCTGTGGGTAAGCCACAGGTTGCTTATCGTGAAACTATTCGCAAGACGGTTGATGAAGTTGAAGGTAAGTTCGTTAAGCAGTCTGGTGGTCGCGGTCAGTACGGTCACGTTGTGTTGAAGATTGAGCCATTGCCACCAGGTGGTAAAGGTTTCGAGTTTGTCGACGCGATCAAAGGTGGTGTGGTTCCTCGTGAATACATTCCTGCGGTTGAAAAAGGCATTGTGGAAACATTGCCAGCCGGTGTGTTGGCGGGTTATCCGGTGGTCGATATCAAAGCAACTTTGTTCTTCGGTTCATACCATGACGTTGACTCGAACGAAAACGCGTTCAAGATGGCGGCATCGATGGCTTTTAAAGACGGTATGCGTAAAGCATCGCCAGTTCTTCTTGAGCCAATGATGGCAGTTGAGGTTGAGACACCTGAAGACTATGCCGGTGGTGTGATGGGCGATTTGTCCTCACGTCGCGGTATGGTGCAGGGTATGGAAGACATGGCTGGCGGCGGTAAGGCGATTCGTGCCGAAGTACCGTTGGCAGAGATGTTTGGCTACTCGACAACATTGCGTTCATTGTCGCAAGGTCGCGCAACCTACACGATGGAGTTTAAGCAATATGCTGAAGCTCCGAAGAACGTGCAAGAGGCCATTATTTCGGCCCGCAGCAAGTAACCCTTCTAGTCTATTGATATTCAAGTAATTTTGGAGTTTAAGAAAAATGGCAAAAACAAAATTTGAACGTACAAAGCCCCACGTGAACGTGGGCACGATTGGTCACGTAGACCACGGTAAGACGACATTGACAGCGGCGATTACGACGGTGTTGAGTAAGTTGTTTGGTGGCGAGGCCAAGGCCTATGACCAGATCGATGCAGCGCCGGAAGAAAAAGCGCGCGGTATTACGATTAACACAGCGCACGTAGAGTACGAGACAAAAAACCGTCACTACGCTCACGTTGACTGTCCAGGCCACGCCGACTATGTGAAGAACATGATCACCGGTGCCGCGCAGATGGACGGCGCTATTCTCGTAGTGTCAGCCGCTGACGGCCCAATGCCACAAACTCGCGAGCATATTCTGTTGGCTCGTCAGGTGGGCGTGCCTTACATCATCGTGTTCATGAACAAGTGC
>JAYWIG010000315.1:0-7034 GCA_043789035.1 Betaproteobacteria bacterium | reverse complement strand
ATGACTGACACAACTACCAACCCAAGCCCAAAATGGCACGATGTTGCCGCACTAGATAGTCTCGACCCTGACTTTCCAACGAGTGTGGAGGTGAACCAACAAGCCATTGGTTTATTTCTCAGTGGTGACCACGTGCATGCCTTAGAAGACGTTTGCCCGCATGCGTTCGCGCTTTTGTCGCAAGGCTTTCAAGAAGATGGTTATATTGAATGCCCACTGCACGCCGCCAAGTTCGAAATAGCGACAGGTAAATGCATGAACGAAATTGGGCAACGAGATTTAAAAGTATTCCCGATCAAAGTCGAGAACGGCCGCGTTTGCGTTCAAGCTTAAATCAATGACCGACATCAATTTAGCCGATCGCCGAATTCTCATCACCGGTGGTGCTCGAGGTTTAGGCGAAGCATTTGCAAGAGCATGTGTTGAAGCTGGTGCAAAAGTCGCCATTACCGATATTCTCAACGAACGTGGGCAAGCTTTGGCTTCGGAGTTAAAGGCACATTACATTCACATGGATGCCGCAAGCAAAGCATCAATTGAGGAAGGAATGCAAAAAGCCGTGACGCTCCTAGGTGGTTTAGATGGCCTCATCAACAATGCGGCAGTCACCAACTCAGGCGGCAAAATGATGACTGAAATTTCTGAGCAAACTTGGGATGCGGTGATGAACGTCAACGTGAAGGGTGTTTGGCTAACCACTTTGGCGGCGATGCCACATTTAGCGGCAAGTGGCAGTGGCAGAGTGGTGAATTTAGCCTCCGACACTGCGCTTTGGGGTGCTCCGCGATTAATGGCCTATGTCACTAGCAAAGGTGCCATCATGGCCATGACCAAAGCCATGGCCCGCGAACTTGCAGAGCATGGCATTTGCGTCAATGCTATTGCACCGGGCCTAACCTTAGTCGAAGCCACCGAATATGTACCGCAAGCAAGGCATGATCACTACGCCAATGGCCGCGCTATTACCCGCGCGCAAATGCCAGACGATGTAACAGCCGCCGCATTATTCCTACTCACGCCATCGAGTGGATTCATCACTGGCCAAATCCTGCCGGTCAACGGCGGGTTTTACATGCACTAATCTATAACTCCATTTAGGAACAACATGAACGCAGCTAACGAACCCATCTTTAACGAGCGCGGCCTGTTGAATGCCACTATGCCGGCAGAAGCCGATATTCAAAAGGGCATGATGCAAGCTGAAGGGCAGAGCTTCGCACAATGGATGGAAGCTCGTGTCGCTCGTATGTCAACAAGGCGTTATGATTGGGACGCCCTTAAGTTTCAAGCCGATTTTGACCCGAAATACCGACGCGCCCAAATGCGCTATGTAGGCACTGGCGGCACGGGTGTGGCAAGCGACCAAAATACGGTACCGGTAGGCCACTTTACATTTTCGACCATGCTTATCCCCGCAGGCCATGAAGGCCCTATGCATATCCATTATGACGTTGAAGAAATATTCTTCATGCTTAGAGGCAAGATGAAGGTGATTTGCGAAAAAGATGGTGAGCGCTGGGAAACCATTGTTTCAGAGCGCGATTTGATTTCAGTTCCTCCCGGCGTTTACAGAGAAGAGATTAACATCGGCGACGAGGACGCATTGATGTGTGTCATGCTTGGTTCACCCAAGCCGATTACGCCGGTATACCCGCCTGACTCTCCTTTGGCGGCGATTAAGCGAAATCTGCAGAAGTGAAAATTGATTTTCTTGCCAGCGGTGCGGCACCGGAAAAAGCCAAGTCTGTGTATGTTTTATTACACGGCATTGGTTCGGGTGCAGCCAGTTGGCAGAACCAACTCGCTGCAACTCAAGGCAACCAAATTGTGAGCGTACTAGCTTGGAACGCACCTGGCTACGTCGGTAGTTTGCCGTTAGGCGAGCCCCATCCTACTGCAAGTGATTATGCAAAAAGACTTTGGCAATGGCTAGAGACACTCAGAATTCAGACGCCACTTACGCTTGTAGGGCACTCGTTAGGCGCACTAATCGCTACGAGCGCAACATTGCAAAAGCCTTCGTTAGTGAAGCGCTTAGTTCTCTTAGCGCCTGCACTAGGCTACGGCGATGAACCTGCCATTAGCCAGGAAAAAGTAGTCAACCAACGCTTAGGTAATCTTCGCGAACTTGGTGTAACTGGGATGGCGAAGGCAAGAGCGCCAGCGATGCTATCGGCAAATGCAAGTGCATCGCAGATTCAAATGGTGCAAGACGTGATGAGCCAGCTTCATCCAGCAGGCTATGAGCAAGCTGTTCGCATGCTGAGTACTGGCCACTTGATCGCCGATCTTGCCAAGCTGCAAATAGAAAATAAGGAGATTGTCATTGATGTGGCTTGCGGCTCAGCCGACTCCATTACTCCACCACAAAAATGTGCGCTTGCTGCAAAAGCAGCGAATACTCAATTAATAGACCTTGGGGCCGTTGGGCATGTTTGTGCGCTAGAAGGTCATAGCGCAGTGAATCACTTACTTGGAATTGTATGAACTCTACTTTTCAGTCTATTGATCAAACCCAAGATCGCTACAATGTACCAGCTTTACAACGTGGCCTTCAAATGCTCAGCCTTTTTAGACGCGAGCGTCGAGAGCTCACAGGGGCGGATTTTTCGCACGAACTCGGCTTGCCACGTGCTTCAATTTTTAGAATTCTGCAAACACTTGAAGCGGCAGGGTATGTCGAACGTATTGAAGACTCCAGCCGCTATCGGCTAGGCGTGGCGGTACTTCGCCTGGGTTTCGAATATATTGCGTCCATGGAAATTACCGAGCATGGCAGGCCGATTCTTGATGCCCTGCGAGACTCTACTGGCTATTCTTCGCATCTGGTCGTGCGCGATGCCCGAGAGGTCGTCGTAGTGGCTAAGTCTGTAGGTTTTGCGAAACTCTTTAATTCAATTCAAGTCGGCACACGTCTACCTGCACATGCAACGGTACTAGGCCGCGTGTTACTCAGCAGTCTGGCAGAGCCAGCGCTTGATCGTCTATTCTTTGGCGTGACGCTCAAATCATTTACGGCATCAACACCGACCAATTTAGCGAGCCTAAAACAAATGGTGCGGGAAGTTGCGCTACGCGGTTATGGCGTGAGCCAAGGCGGATTCGAGAGTGGCATATCAACGATTGTTGCTCCGGTATACGGTGGTGGAAAAAGCGGAACTAAGCGTGAAGTTCAAGCAGCATTAAGTATCACTGTACCTTCGGCGCAGATATCGCCGGATGAACTAACCAAACTTGTCGATAGTGTAAAGGCGGCAGCAGATCAATTAACTGCAAGAATCACTGACACTAATAGCTCTACACACGCAGCCAACCAACAAGCCGCATAACTTACAAGATTGATGATCCTTAATGACTGACATAGAAATCACCGTTGGTGAGCTAGCGGCCCGATTCTTAGAAGCCTGCGAAATAAAAGCGGCGTTCGGCGTGATTTCAATTCACAACATGCCGATACTTGACGCTTTCAACAGCCGAAAGAAAATTCGATTTGTTCCAGCTCGTGGTGAAGCCGGCGCTTGCAACATGGCCGATGCTTACGCTCGCGTCAGTGGCCGCATGGGTGTCTGTGTCACTAGTACCGGTACAGGCGCTGGCAATGCAGCTGGTGCGATAATCGAAGCTTACACTGCGTCAACGCCATTACTACATTTAACAGGGCAAATCGATTCAGCCTATCTCGACAAAAACCTAGGCTTTATTCACGAAGCCCCGGCGCAACTGGCAATGCTTAAAGCCGTTAGCAAAGCAGCCTTTCGAATCAGCCATGCAGACGAAGCCCTAAGCATCTTGCAAGAAGCAACAAGCTTTGCTTGTACCGCGCCTTGTGGCCCTGTGAGTATTGAAATCGCGATTGACGTTCAAGCAAGTAAATTGAAGTTCTCTACTGAAGCTTTACGCACAATTAAGCCCCTAGAAGTGCTGCCAGTTGCGCCGCAACAAGCTGAGTTAATGACTATTGCGCAGCGCTTGAAATCTGCAAAGCGGCCTTTGCTATGGGTCGGTGGTGGTGCACGCCACGCAGCTGCGCAAGTACAACGCTTCGTAAAAATGGGCTGGGGTATCGTTACTTCGGTGCAAGGCAGAGGCGTGATTGCCGAAACCCATCCATCTAGTTTAGGGGCCTTCAATCTACAAAAGCCTGTTGAAGACTTTTATGCGTCATGCGATGCTTTTTTAGTTGTAGGGTCCCGGCTGCGTAGCAATGAAACCTTAAGCTATACACTGAATTTACCCTCTCCTTTGTATCGAATCGATGCCGATGCCGCCGCGAACCAACGCGCTTATCCGAATGCACTTTTTGCACGAGGCGACTCTGCATTATGTTTAGATGCGCTAGCCGATGAGCTAGAAAACGCAATGTCTATCGATAAGTCACTCTTGAGCGACCTAGCCAACGTAAAAGCGAAAGCTATCGAACAAGTCGATGCAGGCTTGGGCGCTTATAAAACTCTCAAAAATGAGTTAAATAAACAACTCGACGGCAATTGCTGGTGGGTTAGAGACATTACCTTATCAAACACCATGTGGGGTAATCGTAGCTTTTACTTATCCAATCCGCGAGCAGGTGTGCACGCTTTAGGCGGTGGCATTGGGCAGGGCCTTCCAATGGGCATAGGAGCAGCAATCGCGGATGCAGAGCATGGCCTAAATACAAAAACCGTTGCGCTGATCGGCGATGGTGGTTTCATTCTTAACCCCGGCGAACTTGCTTGCGCTGTGCAAGAAAACGCAAACCTCTTGATCATTGTGATGAACGATGGTGGTTATGGCGTTATCAAAAATATTCAAGACGCCGTGTACGGAAGCAGGCATTGTTTTGTAGATCTACATACACCTAACTTCGAGTTAATATGCAAAAGTATGAATGCCAAACACTTTAAACTTGATGCCGTTGAAAAGACTGCTGAAATACTCGAAGCTGCCTTAAAAGAGAGTGGCCCCACCATGATTGAAGTCGACATGCATGCATGGGGCCCGTTCGTAGCAAAGTTTGCAGGCCCACCGAAAAAACACTAAGCCACAATGAGTGCAATCACAGTTACCTTGGTTGGGTTTGGCGCCATCGGACGAGCGATCTACCAGCGCCTGCAATCGAGCCCAATATGTACAGTTAGCGCAATTGTTGTGCGCAGCAATAGTGTTAACGCATTGCAAGGAGAGCTAGGTCCCAGCGTTTTTGTTGTCGATGCCGTTCCAACCGACACAAAGCTAGTTCTCGAATGCGCTGGCCATGAGGCCCTGAAAGCGCATGTGTTGCCGGCGTTGAAAGCTGGTATTGAATGCGCGGTTCTATCGGTGGGTGCGCTATCTGAAATAGGCTTACCGGAAGCGCTAGAAGCTGCGGCTGCGCAAGGTTCAACCCAAGTGCATTTACTCTCAGGTGCAATCGGTGGCATAGACGCCATTGCGGCGGCTCAGATAGAAGGCATCGATAGCGTGACCTACACAGGACGCAAACCCCCATTAAGTTGGAAGGGTTCGGCAGCCGAAAAGCTAGTTGCGCTTGAAAGCATCACCAAGGCAACGATATTCTTTGAAGGCAGCGCCAGACAAGCGTCAAGCCAATACCCTAAAAATTCAAATGTCGCGGCAACCATTGCCTTAGCCGGCTTAGGCTTAGATAACACCCAGGTCAAACTTATTGCCGACCCTAGCATTACTGAAAACATTCATGAGATCGACATATCTGGCGCATTCGGCAGCATGCAACTCGTGATGAAGGGAAAGCCATTGGCAGATAACCCGCGTACCTCCGCTCTGACGGTATTGTCCGCATTGCGATTTCTGCACAATAAGGCAAGCCATACAACCATATGAACGAACTGGTTAAAACGTACTTCGCCGGTGAATGGCGGCATGGCTCTGGCCCCGTCTACGCCACGCACTACCCCGCCGATGGAACTGAGGTTGCCCAACTCCATGCTTGTACAGGGAAGGATGTTGACGCAGCCGTTACCTTCGCGGAACAAGCGCGCAACCGACCGGCGTGGGCGAATTTAAAGCCCCATGAGCGGGCCAGCTTGCTTTATAAAATCGCTCAAGGAATTCGGGCGCGAGCTGAAGAGCTAGCCCAGCTTCAGCGCTTAGACAATGGCAAACCTATCAACGAAACTCGGGGCTTGGTTGCAAGCGCTGCTGGAACATTCCAATACTTTGCGGCCGCCTGTGAAACGCTCGAAGATGTGGTCACACCCAGTAGGGGGGACTTCCTCACGCTCAGCTTGCAGCAACCTTTAGGTGTTGTTGCTGCTATCACGCCTTGGAATTCACCGATAGCGAGTGAGTCGCAAAAAATTGCACCAGCGCTAGCAGCAGGTTGCGCCATTGTTGTAAAGCCCGCCGAGATTACGCCACGCATGGCGATAGAACTTGCAAAGATTATCGAAGCAGCAGGCGTTCCACCTGGCATTGTGAGCGTACTGCCGGGCAAAGGCTCAATTATTGGTGAAGCACTAGTCAAACACCCCCTCATCATGCGAGTGGCATTTACCGGTGGTACCAGAGTTGGAATGGGTATTGCGAGGTTAGCGGCTGAGAAACTTATGCCTGTTTCATTAGAATTGGGAGGAAAATCGCCGACGATTGTTTTTGATGATGCCGATATCGATCATGCAATTGCTGGGGTTTTATTCGGCATTTTTAGCTCTTCTGGTGAATCTTGTATTGCAGGTTCGCGCTGTTTTGTACACGCGAGTATTTACGCTGATTTCAAAACAAAGCTATTAGAGAGAACCGCAAAACTTCGCGTTGGCGACCCGAGCGTTGAGTCTACCCAGATGGGGCCTCTCATTAGCCAAGCCCATCGGGCAAGTGTCGCTCGTTTTGTACAGATGGGTATCAACGACGGTGGCACCGTGCTGTGCGGTGGCAAAGCACTCGAAGGCGAAGCTTATGCAAACGGTAGCTATTACCTGCCAACTATTATTGAAGGTTTATCGAATAGTGCGGCAATGTGCCAAGAAGAAATTTTCGGGCCAGTGCTGGCGCTATTACCTTTTACCGACGAACAAGACTTAATTCGCCAGTGCAAT
>JAYWIG010000314.1:0-7080 GCA_043789035.1 Betaproteobacteria bacterium | reverse complement strand
GTCTATCAAACACTTCGCTAGCGGCTGGAGATTTCGGCAATTCAAACGCATCCTTTAACTGCGCAATAGACCGAGTCAATCGCTCATCGCTCACATCGCCCATGCCAAGGTTTGCAGTTTCTGCATTAAACATAATATTTTTTAGCGCATACATCAAGCGCTTTTTTTCTTGATCTTTATTGATCAAGGGCTCTCTTTTAATGATCGCAGCAATCGCCGCGTCTGGGTCAGCAACCGTATCGCGAATCGCTTTGTTGATGGCGCGCACAAGGCCAGCAACCGCCTGAGGTTTATCCTTAATCAATTGCGGCGACACTAAGATGCCATTGCTATACAAATCGACGCCATGGTCTGCAAAATGAAACCAACGAACGTCTTTATCAGGGTCTATACCTTGGGTGGCCAAGTTCATATAGCTCGTCACCGAAAACACCGCCGATGCATCGACGTTATCTCGTAGCATCAATTGCTCTTGCAAGTTCGGTGCGACGTTAGTCCACTTTACTTTGCTCGCATCGACACCATTTTTTGCAGCTAATGCCGGAAACATTTTAGCGGCTGCGCCACCGGCTGGCGTACCTAAAGTTTTACCTTCCAAATCTTTCAAGGTTTTAATCGGGCTATTGGCTTTCATCACTAAAGCAAATGGTGTACGGTTGTAAATCATATAAACCATGACTGGGGCAGTACCAGGCTTAGTGGCAGCGTTTTGAATGATGGCATTCATGTCACCAAAAGCCGCTGAATAGGCACCAGCCATCACTTTGGTAACGGCTGCCGCAGAACCGTCGCCTTGGTCGATAGTCACAGCAAGCTTTTCCTGCGCAAAGTAACCTTTATCTTCTGCAAGGTAGTACCACGCGTGAATGCCTTGCAGCTTCCAATCGAGTACAAATTTTATGGGGGTAAGTTCTTGAGCAGCCACACGAGCCGGTAGCACCGCCATTACAAGAGTTAGGCAAAGCGCACTCAGTGGAACAAAGTATTTCAAGTATTTAGCAAACATTACATACTCCTAGGTGAGGTTAATTTCCGATTTGCGCTGGGACCAACCGGTCATGCGCTGTTCTATTAAAGAAGAAAGGGCATAAAGGGCAATGCCCATGCCTGCGAGCAAAAACAATCCAGCAAAAACAAGGGGAACATCAAAATTGCCGCTGGCGATCATCATCACCGTGCCTATGCCTTTGTTAGCGGCGACGGTTTCGCTTAGTACAGTGCCCACAAAGGCCAGCGTAATAGCGATCTTCAACGACGCAAATAAATACGGTAGCGCTCGCGGCAAACCAACATTAATCAGCATGTCGCGCTTGCTTGCACCTAGAACTCGAAGCACATCTTCGAGCTCAGGTTCAGTGCTGGCAAGGCCCGTGGCCACATTGACAACAACGGGGAAAATACTAATAACCGCCGATGTCAATATCGCAGGTACCGTACCCGCGCCAAACCACACAACAAATAAGGGCACGACGGCGACTTTTGGAATGCTGGAGAAGCCGACAAGCAATGGATAGGCGACGTCATAAGCAAGCTTCGAAGAACCAATCAACACACCAATCAAGATTCCCGAGGCAACACCGATAGCAAAGCCGACTAGGGTCGTATAAAGCGTTTGAAGTGTGTGCCCCCAAAGCAACGGTAGCTTCTCAAATAGGACGCGAAATATCTGACTTGGTCTAGGCAACACCAGATCGGTTATGCCTGCTGCAAGGCAAACAATTTCCCACAACATAAAGAAGCCAACAAATGCTGCGACGGAAAGTACGCGTTGTTTATGTAAAACAAAAAAACTTTGTTTCTGGGGATATTCCATTTATGCAGCCTCACTTTCTTGCCTAGCAGAAGCGATGCGCATGCGTAAGGCTTGTACCAACGAAGCAAACTCAGGTGCGTAGCTGCCTTCAAGCGAACGAGGTCTTTCGAACGGCACTTCGCGTGTTTCTAAAATCCGACCGGGCCGAGAACTCATGACGCAAATTCGATTCGCAAGATAAGCAGCTTCGCGCAAGTCATGAGTCACCATCAATACCGTAGGGCGTTTATCTGTCCACAGGGCCTGCAAAATATCCCATAGCTCTTCACGAGTAAATTGATCGAGTGCGCCAAAAGGCTCATCGAGCAGAAGTAACTGGGGTTCGTGAATTAATGCCCGGCACAGAGATGCCCTTTGCAACATTCCGCCCGATAACTGCCAAGGCCTTTTATCGCCAAAACCTTTCAAGCCAACCTGACTTAGAAGAGCCTCGGCTTTATCAGCAAATTCACCGCGCTTTTTCTGCGCAAACTCTTGGCGATAAGGCGGCACAATCTTTAGCGGCACCATAACGTTCTCACGAATCGTGAGCCACGGCAGCATAGTAGGGTTTTGAAATGCAAGACCAATTCGCGTGACCGGCTTGACAGATGCCGCACTCTTCACTGCAAGCTCACGGCCTGCCACCAGTACTCCGCCCGATGTTGGCCCAAGCAACCCCGCGACCAGCTTTAAGATTGTCGATTTTCCGCAGCCACTAGGGCCTACAAGCGCAACAAAATCGCTTTGCTCAATAGTTAAATTTGTCTTTGCAAGCGCGACTGTTCCACCTGCATAGCGAACAGACACTTCGGACAGCTCCACCATGACATTCGACGCATTCATTTATGCCCTCACAATCGCAGCGACCGGGCCACCGCCTGGCGGGCCTTGATGCTCGGCGCCTCCCGAGACATAAAGCGCCCCATGACCAGCAATAGAGGCTAATACTGCGCCGACCGCAGCCCTCGCATGTCTCGTTGAATTGATGTCTGAATCATTGAGCATGGTGTGTCTGTGGCCTCTGATTACTCCATTAGGGCTCGCTTCAGCTTTTGCGAAGATATTGACAAGGCGATCAGAAATAGCCGCCATATCACCATCTGGATTAATGCTGAGGTCATCGCGTAATAAGCTTCTAATGCAGCGCGAATCAATCGCATCAGTCATCACCGTACTGCCGATAAGATAACTCGATGTGCTGCTAGTTGATTGCCCTAAAACAATGACAACGTTATGGTCCAACTCAATGCCTGCCGACGCAGAAGCCCGACTAGAAAACAAACTCCAGTCAGAAAGCACGACGGAATCGCTGAGCTGATTTTTATTGACTTCATTTAAGGCCAGTGCAACGCCTAATGCTGATGCCCCTCTCGAGTAACCCATAGATTCATAGGTCTCATGAGTCACAGGCTCGACACCTCTCAATAGCGCATCACTGACTTTCGCACTACTCAACAGTGGGCATTTCACTTGTACAAAATGCACATCGTCGGTTTCATCGATGCCAGCATCTTGCATTGCGGTTTTTACTGCTGTGGCAGTTTCGAAGATCTGTGCCGCTCTGCCTATTTCCTCTGGTAAAAATTCTCTAGTCTGGGCAATACCTACAACCAGCCTTTTCTCGGTAAGCGCTGACTGCGGGTTTACCCACAAGCGGGTAAAGACAGTAAAGTGTGGTGATAGCGCACCCTCGGTACCACCCGACATTACAAAGGCTACACGGCTCTCAATTTCTTTCGGTGTTTGCTTGAGAAGCTGCGCCAGTAGGTAACACCAACTGGTTGTCGCAAAATCTCGAGTGAAATCATTCACGCAGCCATTGCCTTCGGTCTTGCCCATGACTGCAACGATGGAAGCGGGGTCTAGCAAGCCCTGCTCGATCAGCGCTTGTGCACCACTCAAATCGCTCGGGCCCGAACACGGTATTCGCCGGACATCAATTTTTTGCACCAAAGCCATTAGATGATCTCCTGTGGCAATGGAGTAGCGGTCGCTGCAACACCGGGAGGTGTCGAAAGAATCGCGCTGGTGTAATGCTCGGTATTGAGTGGTTTAGCAGCAGGCATTTTCTGAATGCTTTTGACTAACCGCCCCCAATTATTTGACTCTTGCATCAGCGTCGAGTTTCTCACTGTGAAGCGCCCACGCAGCAAAGTGTGTACTGGGTAACCATGAACAGGCCGACCATGCCATGGAGAAATTTTGCTAACCGATTGCAAGCGATTCTGGGAAATCACACCTTGCTTGTTCATATCGACAATGGCTATATCAGCATGTGCACCGGGGGCAATCACACCCTTTAGCCCGTACAAGCCCCAAGCCTTAGCAGGGTTTACCGCGCTCCACCGCACGTAGTCCATCAGGCTGGCCCGTTTCCGATTCACTTCAGTCAGCATCAACGGCATCTGGGTTTCGACACCAGGAAAACCGCAATCGCATGCCCAGATATTGTTACGTGTTTTTTCCTCCGGTGAATGCGGGGCATGGTCTGTGGCAATCATATCGATAGTGCCATCCATCAACGCATCCCACAGCGGCTGGTTATGGCGCGCTTCACGCACCGGCGGATTCAATCGCATAATGCCGCCTAGCTTACTCATCATGTCTGCGTTCAACAGCAAATACTGTGGGCAAGTTTCTACTGTGACATCAACGCCGCGTGCCTTGGCCTGTCGAATTAGAAACAGTGAATCTGCAGCACTATGATGCGCAATGTGAACTCGGGCTCCAGTCCATTCGGCAAGTGTAATAACCCTGCCAATTGCCTCTATCTCTGCAACCGCAGGCCGTGATGCCAAATGAGCCAACGCATCTTGACGGCCAGCATCTTTCATTTTTTGTTCGCGCCGCAAAAGAATTGAAGAGTTTTCTGCATGCACCACTGTTCGAATACCGAGGGGCGCAAGCTTCTCAAAGCCTTCCAGTAGCGCACCATCGCTAGGTGCCGGCAGATTTCCAAAAGTATTTCCGACAAATGCCTTAAAGCTGGTCACGCCAGCGTCGAGCAACTGTTCTAAATGCCCAACCGTGTCGTCCCCTAAAAGACCGTGAATGCCGTAGTCAACATAGGAGTGTTGCGCAGCCTTCAGCTTCATTTGCAAAGCTTGCACTGTCCCGGTGGGTGGGTTGGTGTTGGGCATATCAAAAATAGTGGTTACGCCGCCCATGGCTGCCGCAGCTGAACCAGTTTGCCAAGTTTCTTTGTGTGGATAACCTGGATCACGAAAATGCACATGACTATCAATTGCACCGGGCAAAAGAAACAAACTGTCGGCTCGCATTTCTTCGCGTGCGGCTGGCATTAGGTCGTCATGCCCTACTGCAACAATATGCTCTCCCTCAATCGCAACCGACATAGGAATCATCTGTTCTGGCGAAACCACGGTAGCGCCCCGAATCACCAAATCGACTTTACTCATTTCGATACTCTCATAACATGGCCCATCCACCGTCAACGGGCAAGTCGACACCGGTAATTTGGCGGGAGACGTCGCTGGCTAGAAAAAGACAAGCATTAGCAACATCGCTGTCGAGCGAGACACGCCGCAGCGCATAATCAGCCGCATGTCGAGTCATCGCTTCTTCTAAGGTAATGCCTAGTTGACGGGCCATATTGGCGCACACTTTTTCGCGAAACCGTGGGCCATCCACCATCCCTGGTGCAACGCAATTCACATTGACATTGTGAGGCCCAGCTTCAAGCGCGAAGCTCTTGGTAATACCGCGCAGCCCCCACTTCGAAGCGGAATAAGCCATCCTGCCAGCGCGACCACGCATGCCGAAGGTACCGCCCACATTCACCACTTTGCCGTACTTAGCAGCAACCATGCTGGGCACTACCGCCCGCATAGTGTTAAAGCAGCCCGTCATATTGAGCTGAACTATTTCGTCGAACTCCGCAGTACTCGTTTCCCAACCGGTTTTACCTATTGGGCCAGAGCCTCCCGCGACATTCACCAAAATGTCGATTCGCCCCATGGCCTTCAAAGCGTTCTCAGCGAGCGCAAGCGTTTGTTCGCTTTTGGTCACATCGCAAGCGACAACCATGACTTTGGCTCCCATTTGCGTAGCCTCAAGCGCGACGTTTTCAATAGCCGTGGTGTCGCGTCCGGTTAGTACCAACCATGCCCCCTCTTGTGCAAAGGCCAAGCTAATCGCCTTGCCCATGCCTTTTGCGGGGCCGGTGATCAACACCACTTTGTCATTTAGGTTCAGTTCCATATTTAGAAAAGCTTTGCTGGCCTTTGATCACGGCTTTGCAGAAAGCTGCGATCGAAAACTTCGGCTGGTGTCGGCGTACGAGGTAACTGGTTCGCTTCGACGATGACCGCGATGGCGCGCTTTAAGCGTTCGTCATCGACATCGCCTAAACCGATCCGGCCAACTTCGGGATGGCTCATGTCATTGCGCATCGTAGAAATAAGTTTTTCACGCTCAACGTCACGCTTCAAAAGCGGTTCACGCTTCATTGAGTAGTCGACCGCCGCATTTGGATCGGAAACAACGTCTTTAATCGCGCGGTTCAAAGCTTTTACAAAACCTTGCACTGCCTTCGGGTTATCTTTCACAAAACTGCGTGAAAAGAACACTGCGTTGGAGTACAGGTCTAAACCATGATCACCATAGCGAATAAAGCGCAACTCTTTAGCCGGATCCACCCCCATGGCTTTCGCCGCAAAGGTCACCGTGGTCACAAAACCAAAAACGGCATCGACTTGGTTACGCATTAACATGGGTTCGCGCAAATTCGGCGCCATATTTGTGATGTTGACTTTAGTCAAGTCAATCTTGGCCGATTTCGCAAATGCGGGGAAGAGTTTTAAAGCACCATCATTGGCTGGCCCACCAATAGTTTTTCCTTCTAAATCTTTCGGCGTTTTAATCGGGCTGTCTTGCTTAACAACCACTGTAAATGGTGGCGTGTTATAAAGCATATATACCGCAATCGGCGCATCAGCAGGGCGCTTGGCCGACAAATCAATCAGCGCGTTCAAATCACCAAACCCAGCCTGATATGCCCCCGATGCAACTTTAGGAATCGATGCTGCAGAGCCCTCGCCCTGATCGATTTCAACGTCTAACCCTTCTTCTTTAAAGTAGCCCTTATCTTGAGCCAAGAAGAACCAGGCCTGCGCACCTTCGTACTTCCAGTTAAGCACCATTTTAATTTTGGTTTGCGCCACAGCTGATGTTGGCGCCAGTAATGCAAGGCTCCCCAATGTCAGTACAACGCCAAATAATCGAACCGTAGATTGAAAAAATCTCATGCCATAAGCTCCTACAAA
>JAYWIG010000313.1:0-7104 GCA_043789035.1 Betaproteobacteria bacterium | reverse complement strand
GTGGTTGAGCCAGGCATGACGCCATTGAAGCGCGGCCAGTTGATGACCGAAGACGACTTCTTAACAAAAACTGAAGAGCACGGCGACGAGTTCAAAGCAGCCATGGGTGCCGAAGCGATTCGCGACTTATTGCGCTCGATCGACATCGTTGGCGAATCAGATAAGTTGCGCCATGAATTAAGCGGCGAAAAAGTCACTGAAGCGAAGGTTAAGAAATTTGCCAAGCGCTTGAAAGTACTCGAAGCCTTCCAACGTTCGGGTATCAAGCCTGAGTGGATGGTATTCGAAGTATTGCCAGTGTTGCCTCCAGAGTTGCGCCCATTGGTGCCGCTGGATGGTGGTCGTTTCGCAACCTCTGATTTGAACGATTTATATCGCCGAGTGATCAATCGTAACAACCGCCTGAAGCGCTTGTTGGAATTGAAAGCGCCAGAGATTATTGTTCGTAACGAAAAGCGTATGTTGCAAGAGTCGGTTGACTCATTGCTCGACAACGGTCGTCGCGGTAAAGCCATGACAGGCGCCAATAAGCGTGCGCTGAAGTCATTGGCCGACATGATTAAAGGTAAGGGCGGTCGTTTCCGTCAGAACTTGCTCGGTAAGCGTGTGGACTACTCTGGTCGTTCTGTCATCGTGGTGGGCCCAACTTTGAAACTGCATCAGTGCGGTTTGCCAAAGTTGATGGCACTCGAATTGTTCAAACCCTTCATCTTCAATAAATTGGAGTTGATGGGTGCGGCAACAACGATCAAGCAGGCTAAGAAGTTTGTTGAAAACCAAGAGCCAATCGTTTGGGACATTCTGGAAGAAGTGATTCGTCAACACCCAGTGATGTTGAATCGCGCGCCAACTTTGCACCGCTTAGGTATTCAGGCTTTCGAGCCAGTACTGATCGAAGGTAAAGCTATTCAGTTGCACCCACTCGTTTGTGCTGCGTTTAACGCGGACTTCGACGGTGACCAAATGGCGGTTCACGTTCCTTTGTCGCTTGAAGCACAGATGGAAGCACGCACCTTGATGCTTGCATCGAACAACGTCTTGTTCCCGTCGAACGGCGAGCCATCGATTGTTCCGTCGCAAGACATCGTGTTGGGCCTGTACTACATGAGCCGCGATAAGATCAATGGTAAAGGTGAAGGCATGTACTTCACCGATATCAAAGAAATGATGCGCGCCTATGAGAACAAAGAAGTTGAACTTGGCTCGAAGATCACTTTGCGTATGGCAATTCATGACAAGCATCGTGTCACTGGTGAAATTACGACCGAAGTTAAGCGCGTAGAGACAACAGTTGGTCGTGCGATTCTTTCTGAGATCTTGCCGAAGGGCTTGCCATTTAGCTTTATCAATAAGTCATTGGCGAAAAAAGAAATCAGTAAGCTGATTAACGCCTCGTTCCGTCGTTGCGGATTGCGCGATACGGTGATCTTGGCTGACCAACTCTTGCAAAACGGTTTCAAGTTCTCAACCCGCGCTGGTATTTCGATTGCAGTAGACGACATGCTCGTGCCGCCGCAAAAAGAAGTGTTGCTGGCCGAGGCTGAGCGCGAAGTCAAAGAGATCGAAAAGCAATATGCGTCAGGCTTGGTGACTGTCGGTGAGCGTTACAACAAAGTGGTCGACATTTGGGGCCGTGCAGGTGACCAAGTTGGTAAGGCCATGATGGATCAACTCGCTTCGCAAGACGTGGTTGATCGCCACGGTAATACCGTCAAGCAAGAATCGTTTAACGCGATTTATATGATGGCAAACTCTGGCGCCCGCGGTTCTGCAGCCCAGATTCGCCAGCTTGCAGGTATGCGCGGTTTGATGGCAAAGCCGGATGGCTCGATTATCGAGACGCCGATTAAAGCGAACTTCCGCGACGGTTTGAACGTGTTGGAATACTTTATTTCGACCCACGGCGCGCGTAAAGGTTTGGCCGATACCGCATTGAAAACAGCCAACTCGGGCTACCTAACTCGCCGTTTGTGTGACGTGGTTCAAGACTTGGTTGTGATTGCTGATGATTGCGGCACGAGCAACGGCGTTCAAATGCGCGCCTTGGTTGAGGGTGGTGAGGTTATCGAAGCGTTGCGTGATCGCATTCTCGGTCGGGTAACTGTTGGTGACGTTGTTAACCCTGAAACTCAAGAGACACTTTTCGAGAGCGGTTCATTGCTTGACGAAGATGCGGTTGAAGAAATTGAGCGCTTAGGTATCGACGAAGTTAAAGTTCGTACACCACTCACCTGCGATACACGCTACGGCTTGTGCGCTAAGTGTTACGGTCGCGATCTTGGTCGTGGCACCTTGGTAGCCTCTGGCGAAGCGGTCGGTATTATCGCCGCTCAGTCGATTGGTGAGCCAGGTACACAGTTGACGATGCGTACGTTCCACATCGGTGGTGCAGCTTCTCGTGCAGCGATTGCTTCTTCGATCGAAGCTAAGTCAAACGGGGTTGTTCGCTTTACAGCGACTATGCGTTATGTGACCAATGCTAAGGGCGAGCTGATTGTGATTACTCGTTCCGGTGAAATCATCGTGACTGATGACAACGGCCGCGAGCGCGAGCGTCATAAAGTGCCTTACGGTGCAACACTCTTGGCAATGGATGGCAAGCAAATCAAAGCCGGTACACAGTTAGCTGGATGGGATCCTTTGACCCGCCCAATTATCACTGAGTACGCCGGTACGATTAAGTTTGACAATATCCAAGAAGGCCTTACGGTTGCTAAGCAGATTGACGAAGTGACCGGTCTTTCAACCCTAGTGGTGATCGATGCGAAGCGTCGCGGTTCAGCATTGACTAAAAACGTTCGTCCTCAGGTAAAACTGATCGACGCGACGGGTGCAGAGGCGAAGATTCCTGGCACTGATCATGCAGTACAAATCGGCTTCCCAGTCGGTGCGTTGATTACTGTGCGTGATGGCCAAGAAGTTGGTAAGGGCGAAGTATTGGCTCGTATCCCGCTTGAGTCACAAAAAACTCGCGACATTACCGGTGGTTTGCCTCGTGTGGCTGAGCTTTTCGAAGCCCGCTCACCGAAGGACGCAGGTATGTTGGCGGAAGTGACTGGTACAGTGACTTTCGGTAAAGAAACCAAAGGCAAACAGCGTTTGGTGATTACCGACCTCGATGGCAAGAGCTATGACTTCTTGATTCCGAAAGACAAAAACGTTCTGGTACACGACGGTCAAGTTGTGAACAAGGGCGAGATGATTGTGGACGGCCCGGCTGACCCACATGACATCTTGCGTCTCTTAGGTTCTGAGGCTCTAGCAACCTACATCGTTGACGAAGTTCAAGACGTGTATCGCTTGCAAGGTGTGAAGATCAACGACAAGCACATTGAAGTAATTGTCCGTCAGATGTTGCGTCGCGTTGAAGTTGTCGATGCCGGTGACGCACCGTTTATTCAAGGCGAGCAAGTTGAGCGCTCTGAGTTGCTCGATAAGAACGACATCGTTATTGCCCAAAACAAGATCCCTGCGGTGTATCGCAACCTCTTGTTGGGTATTACAAAAGCGTCTTTGTCGACAGACTCATTCATCTCAGCGGCTTCTTTCCAAGAAACCACCCGTGTACTTACCGAGGCTGCCATCATGGGCAAGCGCGACGAGTTGCGTGGCTTGAAAGAAAACGTGATTGTTGGTCGTTTGATTCCTGCTGGTACAGGCTTGGCTTTCCACAAAGCACGCAAGGCCAGAGAAGAAAACGATGCACAGGAACAAGCAGCATTGGCAGCGGCAGAAGCCGAAGCCTTGTTTACGAAACCTGAAACAGTCGAAGAAACCGCTTCTGCAGCAGGAGATGTTTCAGCAGAGTAAACTTCTACTGATGACATCACTAAAAACCCCCAACCGTAGAAATACTTTGGGGGTTTTTCTATTGGGAAAAATAAAGCATGGTTGATTCACGAGCCTCTTGGGTGCACTTGGTCATCGCAGTGCTGTTGATGACCATCGGTGCGGCTGGCATGTACGTCATTGTTGTCGTGCTGCCCGCCGTGCAATCCGAATTCCGAATTGACAGGGCACAAGCGTCGTTGCCGTACACTTTGACGATGATCGGCTTTGGGTTGGGTGGCATTCTGATGGGGCGATTGGGCGACAAGTTTGGCGTTGCGCTTCCACTCGTTGGAGCGAGCATCAGTATGGGGCTCGGTTTTATCGTCGCGGCAAATGCTAGTCATTTTTGGGTCTTTGCGTTTGCGCAAGGTGTACTTATTGGATTGCTAGGCAGCTCAGCAACATTTGCACCATTGATGACTGACATATCGTTTTGGTTCAACAAGAAGCGGGGCATCGCAGTGGCGATTTGCGCAAGCGGGAACTATTTAGGCGGCGCAGTATGGCCGGCGATCGTTCAACCGATGGTCGACGCTCACGGTTGGCGTGCAACCTTCACTGGTATTGGATTATTCTGCTGGGCGACAATGATTCCGTTATCGCTACTTCTGAATCGCGGTACGAAGGCGTCTAAGCTCTTACGGTTGCAGGCTACACCAAATGTCAACGTAGCAACGAATGGTGATAGTAACGAGCGTCCATTAGGCATGCCAGCGAAAAAACTATTATTTCTGTTGTGCATTGCAGGGGTTGCGTGCTGTGTCGCCATGGCGATGCCGCAGGTTCATATTGTCGCGTACTGCAATGATCTTGGTTACGGTACCCTACGAGGCGCGCAGATGCTTTCAACGATGCTGGCTTTCGGCATCGCGAGTCGTCTAATCTCTGGATTGATTTGCGATCGTATCGGCGGGTTAAGAACCCTGATGCTTGGATCAGTGCTTCAAGGCACTGCGCTGCTGCTCTTTATACCTTTTGATGGGCTAATCTCGCTATTTGTCATTTCCGCGCTGTTTGGGCTGTTTCAAGGCGGTATTGTTCCGTCCTACGCGATTATTGTTCGCGAGCACTTTAGCCCTAGCTTTGCGGGGGCGAATGTTGGCACGGTCATCATGGCGACCTTACTCGGTATGGCCTTGGGTGGTTGGATGAGTGGAAAGATATTCGACCTCACAGGGTCTTATCATGCGGCGTTCTTAAATGGCGTCGCTTGGAATTTGTTAAATCTAAGTATTGCCGGCTACTTACTTTATCGAAGTAGTCGTCGAACCTAATTCGTCCAGCCGGCCCCGGCAACCTAGTTGAGGACTTCAAGTCCTGGACAAATAAGGAAACACGGTCACAAGAGTCGCTTGCTAAGACTTACTCTAGTGAAATGTTCGATTTTTGCTCGAGAAATCAGGTCGACCTCATGGCGATCTCCTGCCACCCAAATGTAGAGGTGGTCATCAAGAATCGCATCACCTGCGTAAACCTTCCAAAGCAAGCAAGCTATGCAGGTCTACGATTTCATCTTAATCAAATGGCCCCTGGGTTTTTGCTATTAAAGCGAGCGAGATACTTCCGGGCAGATGTAGCAATCATTGATAGCGGTAGCTGCAGTTGGTGGGCCGCAGTCTTGTTTCGCTTAAGTGGTATAAAAGTTGTCATGAAGCTTCACAACGCCCTGTGGGCAGCTCATCACAAACCAAAGGGCTGGCCGAGCTTAAAAACGTATTTATTTGATTTTTTGCCAATGCAGTTGAGCGTTGATGCTGTCCTCGGTGTATCCCAATAATGCATAGTTCAAGCGAAATCTGTTTTAGGTAAAAATACTCCGGCACAGTTGTTTTTACCGCTTTACGACCTTGAACGAATAAAAAAAGCGAGGGACAAAAAATCAAGTACGAAGCACACCGAATCTAAATTAACGGCACTGTTTTCCGGCAGGATGGAAATTAATAAAGGTGCGTTATTGTTTTTACAGGCAGCGAAAATTACAGCGAATCGTAATCCGAGTGTATATCGATTCGTCATGATTGGTGACGGAAGCGCCTGTGACTCGTTACAAAAGTACGTCAACGAAAATGGCTTGCAATCTTGTGTAGCTTTAAAAGGGCATCTGGACGCAGAAAGCGTTATAAAGGAACTAACTGCGGCTCAAGTATTGCTCATGCCTACTACTTCCGCTTTTTCTGAGGCATTGGGAAAGTCGATGATTGAGGCTGCTTTAGCTAATACGCCATCGATAGTGTCAAGAGTGGTGCCGGGATCAAAGTTATTAAACAAATCCTGCATAGTTGTTAACGAAGACGACGAATCCGAAATTGCCGAAGCACTGCTATATCTGGCAGCGAATAGACAAAAACTATACGAGCCAAGTATAGGTAACGTAGAACAAAAGGCTGAATTTTTTAATGCAAGCAATGGGCTTAACTGCGCAGTAGAAAAAATTCTAAAAAATTTTCATAAACCTAGGTAAGTAAATCAGGGGCTAGCCTCTCAGCATGGTGTCATATCTGGCCTTTGTCATATTACTGACTCTTACGCTTCCTACAATCCAAGTCTCTGTGGTTTTGTTGATGAAAGCTCGTCTTAATTTATGGCAATTGCACGAATATTGCGAGTGCTGCTAGCACGCTGGGTAGTTATTCTTGTCTCCTTTGTGATCGCTGCCGTGGTGGGTTGCATTGTTGCTTACTACGTCCCGGTAGGTTACACGGCCACTGCTGTGGTGATGGTCGAATCGAGAACCGATCCGGTGGCAGGTGGAATGCAAATCATGACTCCGAATTTTTTAGCAACCCAGGTTGATGTGATTAAAAGCTCTCGCGTTAGCGAGAAGGTCATAAAGGGGCTAAGACTCAATGAGAACGCTTCATTACGAGAACAGTTCAAAGACTCTCAGGCACAGGGCACATATGCTGAATGGCTAGGCCGGCTATTGCAAAGAAATTTGCTTGCCGAACCAGGGCGAGGCACCAATGTCATTAGAGTCTCCTACAGCTCGTCAGAGGCTGCATTTTCGGCGTTAATGGCCAATGCCTTCGTCACTGGATATTTAGATTCTGTTTTAGAAATGCGATTAGAACCTGCAAAGCGCTACTCGAATTTTTTCGATGACCGAGCCAAGGATTTGCGTGAAAATGTGGAAAAATCGCAAGCTAAACTTTCGAGGTTCCTGAAAGAAAAGGGTGTCGTAGCTTCCGACGAACGTCAAGATACTGAAATTGCGAAGCTGGGCGATCTTCAATCGCAGGTTTTGCAGGTTCAAGCGCAATTGATCGACGCTTA
>JAYWIG010000312.1:0-29354 GCA_043789035.1 Betaproteobacteria bacterium | reverse complement strand
TTGCTGGTGCACCAAAGTTTGGTGACAAAGTGGCATGGGCACCTCGAGCTAAAGAAGGTGTAAAGCATTTGGTTGAAACGGTTATCAAAGGCCAAGGTGCTATGCCTCCTAAAGGTGGCAAGCCCGACGCTACCGAAGCGGACATCACCGCAGCGGTTGAGTACATGTTAGCCGCTGCAAAGTAATCAACAAAGCATCCACAAAAAAGCCTAAGCAGATTAAATGGCTTAGGCTTTTTTTATCGCTTTGGTAAGCTTTTTACAAGAGCTCAATAGGTCTTATATGGCAAGAACTTGCCCGATAACACCACATTCACACGATCACCTTTGGGATCAGTCTGGCGTTGGATATCCATCGAGAAATCAATTGCACTCATAATGCCGTCGCCGAATTCTTCGTGGATTAGTTCTTTAATCGTCGTGCCATACACACTAACAATTTCATACCAGCGATAGATCAATGGGTCTGTCGGTACGGGTGTTGGGAGTGAGCCTTTATAAGGCACAACCTGTAGCCACTTTTGCTCATCTGCTGTTAAGCTAAAAATCTTGCCAATGGTTTTTGCTTGCGCTGGGGTGCAAGTCATCTGCCCTAAACAAGCGGCGGTCACCCATTCCTTCGATTCACCAACTTTGGTGGCAACGTCGCTCCATTTAATACCTTTCATTACCTTGGTTTCGATAATCTTCTCGGTAATATCTAGTCTGCTCATAATGGCTCCTTTAAAAATAAGTCTTGGGTTAGTGTGTTTCTTTAGAAACTAAAAAATCAACAATGTAGTTGCGCAAATCGTAGTAGCCAGGCAACTTGTGTAGCTCTGCTCGGCGACGAGTTTTTGGCAAGGTGTTTTGTACCGATTGGGCAATGCCGCCTGGCGTATATTTGCCGTTTACTTCAGAGCCATTACGCATCAGCAAGATTCGATCAGCCAGCAAAATGGCCTCATCAACGTCATGCGTAATCATGAACACGGTTTGCTGTGTTTGCCGAACGATAGAGATCAATTCATCCTGAATCGTGCCTCGAGTTAATGCATCTAAGGCACCAAACGGCTCATCAAGTAGAAGCATCTTTGGTTGTATGGCAAAGGCTCGAGCAATTCCGACGCGCTGCTTCATGCCACCCGAGAGTTGCGACGGTTTTTTGTCTAATGCTGGCGTCAAGCCCACCATACCCACAAATTTTTCTACTTGCTCAGCAACCTGTGCAGCATTCCATTGCGGCCATTTCGATTGCACAGCAAATGCGATATTTTTGCGCACGGTCATCCAAGGCATTAGCGCATGACTTTGAAACACCACGCCGCGCTCCAGGCTTGGCCCTTTGACTTCGCGCTGATCCATAAACACATTGCCAGAACTTGACTCATCAAGGCCTGCTAGCACATTCAAGATGGTGGTTTTGCCGCAGCCAGAATGGCCAATGATGCAAACAAATTCACCCTTAGCAATGTCAAACGACACATCCGCAAATACAGGCTTACCAGGCACGAAAGACTTCGACATGCCTTCGATTCGCAAAAATGCGTCCCTAGCGGCCGTATTTGATTTCATTGCTTCTTCCATAGCCGCTCTCAGTGTTTCAGTTTCATTCAACATAGGTCACAGCCTTTTGCAGCTGAGCGAACATCAGATCGAGCAACATGCCAACCACACCAATCACCAAAATTGCAAAGATCACATTAGTAAGAGATAAGTTGTTCCATTCGTTCCAAACAAAGTAACCAATCCCGGTACCACCGACTAGCATTTCAGCCGCAACAATCACTAGCCAAGCAATGCCCATCGAAATACGCATACCCGTCAAAATAGTCGGTGCTGCAGCTGGCAAGATCACTTTAAATGCTTTGCGCAATGGATTCACTTCCAAAGTAGCCGCCACATTCAACCACTCGCGTTTCACAGAGGCGACCCCAAACGCGGTGTTGATCAACATGGGCCATACCGAGCAAATAAAGATCACAAAAATTCCGGAGATCGATGAGTCTTTGATTGTGTAAAGTGCTAAAGGCATCCACGCTAAAGGTGAAATCGGTTTAAGTACCTGAATAAATGGGTCGAATGCTTTGTAAAGCAAAGGCGACATCCCGATCACAAAACCCAGCGGAATCGCAACTAGGCACGCAATTAAAAACCCCAGTCCAACGCGCCCTAGCGAATGTGCCAACTGAACCGCAATGCCTTTATCATTCGGGCCGTTGTCATAAAACGGGTCAGACAAATGCTTTACGAAAGTTTGGCCCATCTGTATCAGAGTTGGAAAGTCTGAACTCTTAGGCGCATTGCTGGTAGCACCGGAAGCCGAAGGATCTTTGCCCATTAACTTAGCGTATTCAATTTGTTCGGCCGTCATGGTAGCTATTGGTGCCTGTTTTACGGCAGCCTTAGGAAGGGTGGCGATATGCCAGATCCCTAGGAACACCAACAGCATCAAGACCGAAATAAGAGTCGATTTTGCGTTTTGCGATTTCATAAGATGACGTTCTTTAGCCCATCTTGTTAATGGCAAAGCTCTTGATATATTCCTCTGGCTTGGCTGGGTCGAATTCTTTACCCATCACTTTAAATTTCTTATAAGCACCATCTGGCACCTTCATGCCAAGTTTTTGCATCTGCTTTTTCGCATCCGTCAACATGAATACTTTTTCAGCGATTTGCTTATAGTTCACATCGCCTTTCACATAACCCCATCGCTTCATCTGCGTCAGCATCCACACGGCCATACTTTGCCAAGGCACAGGGTCGAAGTTGGCGCGGTCTGGCACGTTTTTTACATTGCCCAAACCGTCGGCAAACTTTCCTGTGAGCACCTGCAGCAATACGGCTTCAGGCTGATTTAAGTAAGCCGTCGGCGCAATCACTTTGGCAATCAGTTCACGGTCTTTCTGCTGGCTAGCCATATCCGATGCTTTTAACACTGCACGATATAGCGCCGCAAAGGTATTTGGGTTTTGGGTAATGAATTGCTCACTCACACCGAAGGCGCAGCAAGGATGCCCGTCCCAAATCTCTTTGGACAAGATATGAATGAAGCCAATCTCATCAAACACGGCGCGTTGATTAAAGGGGTCAGGCCCCAAGAAGCCATCGATATTGCCTGCGCGCAGGTTGGCCACCATTTCAGGCGGTGGCGTCACGCGAATTTGCACATCGGTATCGGGGTTCAAACCGTTCTCCGCAAGGTAGTAACGCAGCAGGAAGTTATGCATGCTGTACTCAAATGGCACAGCGAACTTAAAGCCTTTCCACTGTTTAGGGTCGCGCTTGTCTTTATGCTTGTTATGCAAGGTAATGGCTTGGCCATTGGTATTTTGGATGGTTGCCACGTTCATCGCGGTTTGCGTTGAACCTAAGCCCATCGAAATTGCTAATGGCATCGGTGAAAGAAAATGTGAGGCCTCATGCTCTTTATTAATCATCTTGTCGCGAATCAAAGCCCAGCCTGCAGTTTTGTTGAGCTGTACATTGAGGCCTTCTTTTCTATAGAAGCCCAGGGGGTCGGCCATGATGAGCGGTGTTGCACAAGTAATGGCGATAAAGCCGATACGTAAATCTTTTTTCTCAAGTGAGCCACTTTCTTGCGCCATGGCTTGCATTGACGTTAAAGCGCCTGTCGGCAATGCTGCAGCAATGGCGGCTCGCGCGGTATTTGCACCGACTGCGCGAATAAAGTTGCGGCGTAAAGTGTCATTGGGAAAAAGCGCTTTCACAAGCACTGATTCCATAAAGTCATTGGACTTTTCAACTGCGGAATTGTGTTGCGTCGGCGAGTGATCGGCACCGCAGCCGCAGCGCAGCATCAATGGACGGTCGGCATCATAGGCATCGGGCAATGCATTAGCATGGCGGTTCAGGTCGATTTTCATAAGCACCTCTTCACGTTTTGAATTCGAATTCGTGAATAGACTACGCAACGCTCGTGCCACATTTACGTGCAACTACAAAACAATTGGAGGTCTGGCCGCCCCTTGTAGTTGAAGCCCTACAAAAACGCCATCAACGTGAACAAAACGTGTGTTTAAGGAGTGCGCCGCTCTAGACTCGCAGCATACTGAGCGAGTTCGACATCATTCTTGGTAGCAGTCTTTTCAAGAATACGTGCACGATAAGTGCTCACAGTATTACTGGCTAGCTCGAGTTCTGCACCAATTTGGGACACCGACAACCCACGAGTGAGCAATTTATAAACCTGATATTCACGGTGCGAGAGCTTATCGACGCCTGTTTCCAAACGCTTGCCCACATTTCGCGCAAGTTCCTCCGCCGTTTCAGCGGCAACGTAAATACCACCTGAAATCACTTTACGAATCGCAGCGATTAACTCATCGGGGTCGGCACTCTTGTTGAGATAGCCAGACGCACCGAGCTTCAATGCCCGCACAGCGTAATGTCGCTCTGGGTAGGTGCTTAAAATTAACACTGGCAAATCGGGTGCTGCTTTTTTTAAGGCCACCAAGACATCTAAGCCATCTCGCAACGGCATTGCAATATCAAGCAATACGAGGTCCAGCTTTTGTTCCGCTTGCAGGCTCAGAGCAAGCGTCATTGCTTGTTCACCATCTTGGGCTTCAGCAACGGTTTGAATATCATCGCTGTCGGCAAAAATTTGCTTTAGACCTTCACGAACGATGCGGTGGTCATCACAAATTAAGAGGCGAATGGGGGTCATGACGAAATCATAACGGCATTGTCGACTACTTAATCTTTAGAGTCACTTTGGCAAAGCCTTAGCGGGAACTGCGGCGCGCACTGAATATTTAGCACCTTCAAAATCTGCGCTCGTTAGCCCACGATTAATATCTAGCCCAGTTAACCAGAAATCATGAGCTGGCAAGCCAGGAAATGGTGATACCAAAGCTTCATAAAACTGAGTCGGCCAGACGACACCTTCCATAGTTTTATAGGCTAAGTAGGTAGTTTCTACAAACGCGCCTTTAGTCGTTGCTGTCCCTTCCAGAGTAAGGCGAACTCGCTTTACCAACTTGGTCTTTGGGTCGATATACAACATAGTGCGATCTTCTACCGCATTGCCAAAACCGGGGCGCATAACAGCGATAAGCGTCTCATAAGGAGCATTGTCGATGTACTCAGTTTTGCCAAGCTCCAGCCAGGCGGCACGTTGAACATGGAACGCTGGCATGAGAAACAACTGATAGGCTTCTAGTACTAAATACGAAGCATCGCGCATAGCAATATCCGTATCTAGTTTGCCGTTATAGGTGACGCTAACTTTTACGGGTTGTTTATCGTTTTCGCGCCAAACAAACTTACCGCCACCAGTACCTTGATAAAACTGTACTACCGCGCCCTCACGGAGCAGCATTCGATCTTGCGAGGTTTTACGAAACTGCGGGTCCGTAATTTTAGGTTGTATCTTCGTAATAAGAAATGGCCAAACGCCGTCGTAACTCACAGCGATGTCATTAATTTTAGAGAAAGCCTCTTTGCCGTGGGCATTTTGAGTTTCTGTCAGCAGTGCTTGTGCCTCTGGCGAAGTACTGGTTCTCACCGGTATAGGAATTCCTAGAGAAGAGCAACCGTGTACCGATGCAACCAAAAGCGCGATGCTAAGGATACGAAGCAAGGATTGAGAATTAAAAATTATCACTTATGCGATTCCACGAATTGAATGGGTAGCCTTAAAGCTTAGCTCACCGCGACCATTCAAATGAGCTAAAGCACTGCGAGTTACTTGGGTTTGTCATTTAAGTGCCAACCTCGGCACCTTGCAAAACTTGTTCGCGTTCGTGTGCATTAGCTCGATGGATATGGGATCGATGTTAGCGCCAAGGAAAAGTCATAGTGGCATCGTTAACAGTATTCGGCAGCCAAGCGCCTTCGATGTTTGCACCTGCAAATCACCGCCAAAATGTCTTGAGCGTTCACGCATGCCGATAATGCCGTAAGAATTTGCTGCCCAGAGCTGATTGATATCTGCACCCTTACCGTCGTCGGCTATTTCTACAATGAGTTGTTGCTGTTTATCGATCTCTCGCAACTCCAAATGCACATCGACGCGGGTAGCCAGCGAATGACGGCCAACATTGCTTAGGGCCTCTTGCACAATTCGAAAGATCGCCATCGCTTTGGCATCATCAGGTTCGGGTGGAGAAGCTTCCAATGTCCAGCTCGTTTCAAACCGGCTCGTTACTTCGAAGGTGCGCCCAAACTCCGATACTTGCCACTCAAGCGCGGCCCATAAGCCTTGATGATCAAGAATGCTAGGCCGCAAGTCGGTAATGATGCGGCCGACGTTATCTACGGCCGATTCGATCAAGGCGCTCATCGCGTCGCATTTGCAGCGCATCTGCAGTCGAGCAGCCTCCTCCGAGTTTAGATCTGCGTTGCTTTGTGCTGGCACTGCAATCCGCTTCGAGAGCCAATTCACATCCATTTTCAGTGCCACCAACATGCTGCCCAATTCATCATGAATTTCGCGGGCAATGCGGGTACGCTCCTGCTCAACAACCGTATGACTATGGGCAGATAAATCTTGTAGTCGCCTTAGCGCATCGGTAAGTTCGGCAGTGCGCTCGTTCACCCGATCTTCTAACTCTAACTTAGCACGTTTGAGTTCGGCTTCGGCGTTACGCCTCTCGGTAATGTCCACAAAGGTAATCACCGCACCGAGCACAGTTTGCTGTTTCAGGATCGGGTAGCTTGAATACTCCACCGAAAACGATTCTCCATTACCGCGCCAAAACACTTCCGTATCAATGCGACAACCAAGGCCCTGTCGAAACGCATTAAAAATCGGGCAGGTATCTACAGGATAGTGGCTGCCATCACGATGCGAATGATGGGTGAGCTCGTGCATATTCCGACCGAGTACATCGTCAGCCGCAAAGCCAAGCATGCGCGCACCCGCAGAATTGATGAACGTGCAATGGCCGTCTAGATCAATACCGAAAATGCCCTCGCCGGTTGATTCAAGCAATAGCGAGAGGCGGTCTTGATCAATAAGTTGCGATGTACTAGAGGCGTCGTTCATTGTCTAAAATATGCACATCGTTAATGCTGGCAAAGCGTTTTTGCATTAAGCCATTGGGTGCAAACTCCCAATTCTCGTTGCCATATGAACGATACCAGTTACCGGAATCGTCATGCCATTCATACTCAAAACGAACAGCGATCCGATTATCGGCAAAGCACCAAAGTTCTTTCTTGAGTTTATAGCCAATCTCCGTGGCCCACTTACGCGAAAGAAATTCGACTATTTTTTCTCGACCTGAAAAGAACTCGGCTCGGTTGCGCCATTCGCAATCAGAGGTGTACGCCAAGCTTACCCGAATGGGGTCTTTCGAATTCCAAGCATCTTCTGCTGCTTGGACTTTTTTCAAGGCTGTTTCTAAAGTAAAGGGCGGTAAAGGGGGACGTGCTTCGGTCATGTTGTGCTCCTATTTTTTCAGAAGGAGCAAGCTTAATGCCAAGTGGCTGCTCTTTTCGTGATCGCCAAATTGGGCGTAAAAAACTACAGTAAGTTTTGCTTACTAATGTAGTGTTACCCCTACGCCATTCTGACTTTCAAACAACAGTGAATCAGCCCTAATTCGCTGTCAATCGAGAATCAATCCATTTAAACGCCGATTGCACGTCATAGTTACCCGCATGCCCTTGATCCCATTGCAGTGCGTAGTCTATGGCTTTAACTTTGTTATCAGCCTTCAAAGCACGAGCTATGTTGTACGCCACTGTAAACGAGGTGTCACGATCACGAGCACCAACGCGAATGCGCCAGTTCTGCGTGATTCCCTCCGTTTTTCCGATGTAAGGTAATGCGCTAATTAACTTCGATTGGTTAAGAACGAACGCCTGTTGGGGGTAGCCCGCCCATGTAAAGCCGGTATTGCGTAAACCAATATCGGCTTGAATCGCATTAACAGCATCATCGCCATTATTGTTGTTCCATCCGTACTCGGTGAAGTTTGCGTAGACCTGCGCGGGTGTGCCATACAAGTTTGATTCACCACCACTGTAATTGCCATTAATCACTGTACCAGCTTTGGTGGAATCAGCAGTCGGCGTTGCAGCAAGTGCAAAAGTCTGCCCGATTTGATCAAAACTTGGTACGGCTTTTAAGCGCGACTGTTTAGCAACAAATTTTAAGTAATTTGTCATGTTGAAGGATTTCACAACGCCTGCTGCATCGACATCAATGAAATCATTTATATAGGCTAAAGTCCCACTACCTCCAGCCACTCCATTGGCGGCAGCGCTACCGGCGGCGTTAAAAGCAACGAAAGATTTTCCAGCTTTAACATGCGCACTTGCGGCGTTTTTAATTTCTGCCTGCAATGCGGCAAGCATGTTATCGGTGGTGAGTGCAGTGCCGTCATCATTTTTCAAACCAAGACTTGATTGGTAACTCATAAACTTACTCATGAGCGCTAAGCTGCCAGTTGGATCAGGGTTAGAAGCACGCACAAGTTCTACACCGGCGGCATCCACAATCAGCCCTCCCCTTTGATCAGCAGATACCTGTCGACGGGTATCGAGCACATTGAACATCCACTCATAAGCGATGTCGGCATTGCCCATATCTTGGATCGGGCAATATGCGACTATGGCAAATACGCCGTCACTAATCGAGCTCTTGCCGGCCGTGTCGATGCCGGCCGCCCCAATCGCTTGAAGATAGGGGAAATAGTCTGCACTATCTCCCGTTGCACCAAGTTGAGTACTTTGAGCACCACCGCCACTCGTACCATTGACCACAATGCGATTCGCATTACCAGGCATTGCACCATCATTCAAACGCAAATAACGTACGGCGGCTTTAGCATCAACAATCGCTGCGGGTGCTTTTCCTTGATAAATGCCATCAGCAAAGGCACCCGCTGGCGCAGTGGCACCCCGACTACGCGAGGCGACAGTTACATACACAAAGCCACGTGCTAGTGCAGCGCCTTTTTTATCAGTGTCATTAGTGCTAACGTAAGCACCTCCTTCCGCAATATCGGCTCCCTTGTAGTTGGCAGCGGTGATTGGTGTGATGCCATTCCAACCGCTTAAACCCCCTTGGTAGCTGGCAAACCAGCCGCCGTTATTCACATTGAGGAAAATTGCGTTGTCTTGTTTTGCTGCGTCGGCTTCGCGAACATAAATGTTCATATTGTGATAACCACAGGTTTGGTTATCCACGTTTATTGGTGGGCCAAGCGCAGGTTGCACCGGTGCGAGCTTCATTGGTTTGGCAACAAAGCACACTTCGCGATACCAGCGAACGGGCGTCGCAACGCCATCAACCGTCACGTTGATGGTCGTATATTTAGTTTTATCGAATGCCAGCTGGCTGTCGAACTCACCTGGGCCGACTTGCGCAACTACAGGGGCTGAACCACCGTCACTGCCGCATGCTGCGAGGACAGCGACTGTTAAGGTCGACAGCGCGAACCAACTGGCCCAACCCTTTTTTATTTGATTTTTTTTCAAGATCATCTCCTCTAAAAGTGCCCGGCGGGCGTTAAAAAGCAAAACTTATATTTCGTATATGCTGGTACTAGCGCGACTGTGCGGCAACGGAATAAATTGCGTCAGGCGCATTGCGTGATTTTTGGAATACTTCTAGCGTTTCACCGCGCATGGCCGCATACACATGCAAATTACTAACGCCTAGGACTGCCGCCCACTTTTCAAGTACAAAAAAAATCACGCCGTGATGGACTAAGCCCCGCCAATCGCGTGCTCGAAGCAACGCTTTTTCTGGGTCGGAAAGCATGGCCAGCTCAAAACTCGATTCTTCGTCGTTTAAAAACTGCGCGCGGTGATCGGGTTGTGTCATCCGATGTAGGTACTGGTTCAATCGAAATGCGGCAATGCTTCTAGTAAGGGTGTAAGGGAAAGATCCGCTCAACTTTTCCGAACCGTTAAGTTGCAATGCTTGAAGTTCACGTTGTCGATTATTTTCACTAGCAATTTCTCGGCCTGCTTTGTTTTCATAGACCACGGTAGCAATCCCAGTCATCGAAGGTAGGTAATAGCTCTGAGCGAGCTTTTTTACGCTAGCACTCAATGCTCCGCGCATCACCAGCCACATGATGACTTCAGAGCCTTCCATTCCACCTAAAGTTGCCAACTCAGCCTGAGTAAGTTGCGCCAAACGGTCTGGGTCGTTTTCAATTAACTCTAAAAACTCTTTGTCCCATTCAGTATTATTAAAACCAGCTCTTTCCCCATGCACCTGATGTGATAGGCCACCGGTGGCAACAATTGCGACTCTCATGGTTGAAGGATAGCTTTCGATGGCTCGCCGCAATGCCCGTCCGAGGTTAAGGCATCGCTTGGCTGTTGGCATCGGAAATTGCAACACCCCTACTTGAAGCGGAATAATTGGGATAGACCACGCCGACCCAAGCGTGTTGCTCCCCATGAGCATGGAAAGCGGCGAATAAATGCCGTGATCCAAAGCTCGACCTTGGAAAAACGACATATCGAACTCCTCGGCCATCAGCGATGAACCGATATGTGCAGCCAATGCCGGATGCCCATGCAACGCAGGTAATTCGCGTGCTCCACCACCCTCATCAGCACAAGAGTAACTCTGACCCACACCCAACGAAAATGGCGAATAATGATCAAGAAAAAAGGAGGTGACATGGTCGTTATATATAACAATTAACGCATCGGGCTTTTGATCGACAAGCCATTTCGTTGGTTCTTTAAAAGCCTCGAAGATGGGTGCCCACACCGGATCATTTTGCTTTGCCTTATCGAGCGCGAAACCAATTGTCGGCGTATGCGAGAGTCCCAGAGCCCCAATGATTTGTGCCATAGATTGCTTCAATCCAAAGCAGCTTTGGTTTTACGAATGATGTCTGCAAAACGAACCGATTCGGCTTGAATGTATTGCACAAAGGCATCGCGATTAACTACGAAAGGCTCGTACCCAAACGCAATAAAGCGCTCTCGCATTTCCGGGCTTGCAATCGCAGCATCGATATCACGCTGTATACGATCACTCACTGTTTTGGATAAATTCCGAGGGGCAGCAATAGTTGTCCAGCCACTAACCTCGAAATCACTCGGCCCGCCAGATTCCTTCAACGTGGGCACATCAGGAAATGCGCCAAGGCGTTTGGGGGACATCACTGCAAGGTATTTTATTTTTCCTGCTCGCGCCAGTGCGCCAGCAGTCGCGTTGCTACCTAGGGCAAAATCCAACTCGCCAGTAGCGACAGCCGTATACAACTGCGCCGTCTCTTTGTATACAACGTGCTGCATATCAGTGCCGCTGGCAACTTCTAACCTAGCTGTCCCTAAATGTACCGGGTTACCCACTGACCACGACCCATAGTTGAGCTTCCCTGGGTTGGCCTTCGCGTCGGCAAGAATATCGGCTACTGTTTTGTACTTACTATTGCTTGCCACTGCAGCAAAGAAATATGCCTTAAAAAGCGGCGTTAGCGGTTCAAAATCTTTCGTTGCGTCATAGGGCAATTTTTTAAATAAATGCGGATACGCAGTTAGGTGTACGTTATCAAGTTGGATCAAATCATGACCATCTGTACTACCTTTTTTGAAGGCGTCAATCGCAATAAAGCCATTACCTCCGGGCTTGTTTTCTACAGTGACTGGTTGTCCCCATGTTTTGCTCAAGCTAGTCGCCAGCATTCTTAATACGCCTTCGGGGCCGCTCCCCACTGGAAAGGGTGTAATGATGCGCACGGGTTTCGTAGGGAACTCCTGAGCAGTCGCGAATGTGAAAGTCAAAGTGGTAGAGAAAATCGCTACTGCTTTAATTAGAAGCTTGCTATGAAGATGAGAAAACAAGATTTGCCTCCAAGAATAAATAATTTTTTAACGCCTTTCGCGATTAAACGGCTTTTTGTGCTAATCAATAAGATGATTTTTTTAAACTCGCGATCAGTTTTAGTTATCATCATTGAATGAAACTATCAAACTTAAAAGCACTCGTTGCGGCGATTGATAAGGGAAGCCTGCGCGCCGCAGCAAGACAACTTGGTGTTTCTCAGCCAGCATTGACTAAGGCATTGAGAGATTTAGAGCTTGAATTAGAAGCGCCTCTTTTAGTGCGCTCATCTGTGGGGGTAATTCCAACTGCGCAGGGCAAAGTGCTGCATGCCCACGCACTAACGATCATGCGCGAACTGAGTGCCGCAACGGACGAGGTTAAGCAACTATCAGGATCGATGACTGGGCAACTAGCCATCGGTGCCGTGCCTCTTGCCGTGTTACTCCTTATGCCAGAAACCTTGCGCACCTTTACTGTCGAATTTCCAAATATCGAACTACGGCTAACGGAAGAACTTTATATGGCGCAGTTGCAACGCTTACGAACGGGTGACGTTGATATTGCCGTAGGAGGCATACCAGATTCATTATCCACGGGTGAATTCGTCGTCGAAGAATTAATGGATACGACGATGGTGCCGGTTGTCGCGAAAAATAGTCAAAGAGCCCGAGCACAATCCCTTTCAGAGCTGCAAAATGCACGCTGGGTTTATACCGGCATCACGCAAGCCGAGGGTTACGCCAATACTTTATTCGAAGCGCATCAATTAACTTCCCCGAATGTAGGTGCGGTTGTAAACTCCACGCTCGCTCTCCTGTCACTCGTTACTAGCGGCGACTACGTCGGCTTAATGCCGGAGCAAATTGCTTCTAGCCCGCTTGCGCGAGACTTTTTAGAGGTCGTGCAAATTCGTGAACGCGGCTTACCGTTAAAAATTGCAGCCATGATTCGTAAAGACAAAGCTGTAGCGCCTGCAGTTCGACACTTTTTAGCGCACTTGCATCGCGCTGCCGGCCAACATTGACAAGACCCTATCCGGCAGGTTTCTTCGCAAACATTGCCTTCATTGCCGCCAAACGATTTTTCGCGTCATCCGCACTAATTGGCTGATTGGCATTGGGGTTAGTTTCCAAACTCATCTCTCCTAAAAACCTCGACGGCATTTGTGAGAACTTATCTTTGCCCCGCTTGCGAGTTTTGCACCAACTCAAAGTTAAAGTTCGCTGCGCTCTTGTCACCGCAACATACATTAATCTTCGCTCTTCTTCGATGCGTTTTGTGGTGGTTGATGTCGGGCCATCATCATCGCCTTCCTGAGCAACCATTGCTCCGCCACTGTGTGGCAAGGTGCCCTCTTCGCAACCAATCACAAATACATGCGGGTATTCCAAACCTTTGGATGCATGAATAGTCGATAGCCTTACCGCATCGGCGTTCGCGTCTTTCTTATCGAGCTGCGAAAGCAAGGTCACGGTTTGCGCGAGCTGCGCCAAGGTTTGCTTGTCTTCATCAGCGCGCTTTTTTAACCAATCGACGAAATCAATCACGTTCTGCCATTTCACCGCAGCTTGCTTGTCGTCCATGGTGCCGAATAGATGCTCTCGATATTCAATCGCAGCGATCAGGTCATCAAGCACTTGCCCTGCCGGTTCTGCCGACGTCGATTTCACACCCGCTCTATACTGAATGCGATTAATGAACTCACCGAACTCACGCAATGGTCCGATTTGCTTGGGCGAAAGGCGGGAATCAAACCCAGCCTCGAACATGGCTTCGAACATCGATACTTTTCGCTGGCTTGCATAAGCGCCTAAGGTGGTTAATGTCGCCGTGCCTACGCCACGTTTAGGTGTGGTGATGGCGCGAATGAATGCAGGATCATCATCGTCATTCACGATGAGACGCAAGTAGCTAATCAGGTCGCGTATTTCCGCACGATCAAAAAACGATGTGCCACCAGAAATGACATAAGGAATTTTTTCTTTGCGCAGCATTTGCTCAACAACACGTGCCTGAAAATTACCACGATACAAAATCGCGAAATCGCTGTATTTCGCGCCGCGAGTAAATTTATTACCCTGTAAGCGCATCACCACATTCTCAGCTTCTTTCTCGTCGTCCTCACAAGCAAGAAGATGCACTGGGTCCCCAATGCCAAGATCAGACCAGAGCTTTTTTTCATGAAGCTTTGGGTTATTTCCGATGAGTTGGTTGGCCGCTTTTAAGATATTGCCGCTCGAGCGATAGTTTTGCTCAAGCTTAATCACCTTCAATTCGGGAAAGTCTTTACCAAGCTTTTCTAGGTTTTCTAAAGTCGCACCACGCCAACCGTAAATAGATTGGTCATCGTCGCCAACGGCGGTAAATGCAGCCCGGGGGCCAACCAGCAATTTCAACAAAGCATATTGCGTTGCATTGGTATCCTGATATTCATCGATCAACCAATAGCGCAGCTTTTCACACCAACGTTGTTGTGCCTGAGGATGTTCAGTTAAAACCTGAGTCGGCAAGCGAATGAGATCATCAAAATCAACCGCTTGATAGGCCGTTAAGGTGGCGTTATAGCTTCGATAAGTACGCGCTAAATTATGCTCGTCATCGTTCTTTGCAGCGGCGGCCGCTTCGTCAGGGTCAAGTCCCGCGTTCTTCCACAAAGAGATTTGAAATTGTGCTGTACGCGCTACTTTTCTATCAGTGGTTGCCAACAGTTGGGCGAGGATCGATGCGGTATCGTCGCTATCCATAATCGAATAGTTTTTCTTCAGCCCCAATAGCTCGCCTTCGCTTCGTAGCATCTGCACACCGAGCGAGTGAAAGGTACTTACATAGGGCTTGTTGTCATCGGATACTTTCGCGCCGCCTTCTTTGAGCAAGGTACTTAAGCGCTCCTGCATTTCTTGCGAGGCTTTGTTGGTAAAGGTAATTGCTGCAATTGAAGATGGTTTTACGCCGCTCTCGATAAGGTGCAGAATTTTTTGCGTAATAACCCGGGTCTTACCCGAGCCTGCACCGGCAATCACCAAGCAAGGGCCGTCGAGATAGCGAACCGCGTCGCGTTGGGCGGGATTGAGCACTAAGTTTGGAGCTTATCGGGTAGATTAGGAAAAGATTAAATTTCGAGGGGGTCTATTTCGATGTGCCATCTGAGCCCAAGGTCTTTGAGCTCCGGTAACCACGCCGACAGCCAGCGATGTAAAGCTGGGCGGGAGCTGGATTCTATCAAGAGTTGTGCTCTTGCTCGGCCCGCCACGCGCGCAACCGGCATGGGAATCGGGTCACAAATTTTGACGTGCTCTACACCCGCTGTGGGTGCTTGGACCATCATTTGCGCTCCGTGGTTTTTGATCTGCCGAAGTTGCTCAATGGCAATGTCAATGGTCTTACCTTCTAAGCGAAATAAGGCCTCGAAACTAAACGGCGGCAGCAATGAGGCTTTACGTTCCTCAATTTGGCTAGCGGCAAAACCTTCATAGTCTTGAGCTGTCAGGTAGGCAAATAGAGGGTGATCTTCGAATCTGCTTTGAATGGTTACTCGCCCCGGTTTATCTTTGGCACGCCCGGCCCGGCCCGAAACCTGCATTAAGGTCGAAAAGAGCCGCTCCGGCGCTCTAAAGTCTGAGCTAAACAAGGCCGCATCACTGTCAACTACGATGACTTCCGATAAGTTTAAGAAGTCATGGCCTTTGGCCAACATTTGGGTACCAACCAAAATGTCGATGTTGCCTGCATGAGCATCGGCAATGATTTTTTGCGCTACGCCTTTTCTTTGTGCAGCGTCCCTATCTAAACGTCCAATCCGTGCTTCAGGAAACAGTTCTGTTAGGCCTTCTTCCAAGCGTTGAGTGCCCCTGCCTAAAGGTACAAGGTCAATATTGCCGCAGGTAGGGCATTGTCTAGGTGGATTAGTCACAGCAGCGCAATGATGACAAACTAACTGATAGGGCGAGCCTGCCATAGCTTTACTAGGTTTTCGATGCAGTACTCTGTAGGCCGTGCAATTGGTGCATTGGCTGAGCCAACCGCAAGCACTGCAGTGAATTACTGGCGCATAGCCCCTGCGATTAATAAAGACGAGAGCCTGTTCTTTTCTGGCTAGCGCCGCTTTTATGGCCCCTACGGCTTGTTCGGTTAAACCATGTTGAAGTAGTTTTTCCGAGCCTAAATGGACTATTTGAATCTCTGGGCTAGCCGCACCTGTTGCCCTTTCAGGTAAGCGTACACAGACGTAGCGTTTATTAAGTACCGCATTCCATGTTTCGAGTGATGGCGTGGCAGACGCCAAAAGGATGGGGATGCCCTGTAATTGAGCAAAGGCAATGGCTAAGTCCCTTGCCGAATAATGGGGTGCCTCATGTTGCTTGAAGGAAGGGTCATGTTCTTCGTCTATCAGTATCGCTGCGATGTTTGGCATAGGCGTCAGTACCGCTAAACGAGTACCAATCACAATTCTTGCCCTCCCCTGCGCGGCCGCCAGCCAGCTCGTGGCTCTTTGACCTTCCGCCAACTCGCTATGCAGGACGGCAATTTCTTGGCCAGGAAAATAACTCTCGAGCAGCGCATGCAAAGCAGGCGTGAGATTTATTTCTGGCACCAACATGAGGATTTGCCCATTGCTAGTCATTTGAAGTAAATGCTCTAACCAGCGGAGATATACCTCTGTTTTGCCGCTTCCTGTCACACCGAATAAAACTGTCGTCGAGAACTTTCCGCTTTGCGCAGTACTTATTAGGGCTTCGAGCGCATTAGTTTGGGCAGGATTTAATCGTCTGCCATGGTCGCGCTCGATTGTGGAGTGCTTTGGTTTGGACAACTTGGGCGATTTAGTTTTTTCCTCCCCCCACTTCTCGAAAGCGGACACCGTGGATTTTCGATCAAGCTGCTTGAAAAATTTTGGAATTCCGTTTAGAGCAACTTCGCCAAGACCACGGTGGTAATAAGTTGCTGCAAATTCGACTAACTTCATCCAAGATTTTGGCGAAACGGGTGCGCCATCGACGATTTTTAGTATTGGTCGAATCTTCTCTGGAGGCAAGTCTGGAGGCACGCCAACCTGAAAGATTATGCCAAGTCTGCGCCCCTTGCCCCATGGGACAACTACCCACGTACCCTCCTTACAAACTGCCTTGATTTCCTCGGGAATTGCGTAGTCGAAGTGCCTCGCGATTGGCAGATCAACGGCAACTTTTGCGTAACAAACGACGCTCTGAAAATTACCTGTCAAGGTAGTCGATAAAACCTTAGATTCTTGATGTAAGTTCATGAATTTATTGGCTTTTTAAGTAATCCACAGATTTTGTGGATAACTTTGTGGGTAACTTCAGTTTTTGCGCTGTGTAGCCCCGTAAATCCGGGGTTCACGGTTATTTGCTAAAAAAATGCTCAGAAAAAGATTAATGTTTTCAATGAGTTATAAACTCATCACTTCTGACGATGCTTGCTTCACTGATAAAAGAGGGGGTAGGCCCATTTTGTGAATAAGTCAATAATCATGTTAGGAAGCACTCTCCGATTTTCATGACGTTTTTGTTGCGTTTTGGCTACGTTGTTGCCGACTATATTGGTGCACAGCGTCTACTAGAGCAGCCACATTTTCTGGCGGCGTAAATTGTGATATCCCGTGCCCCAAATTGAAAACATGGCCTGTTCCTGCTTGCGGAACACCCCAGCTTTCAAGGACTTTTATCGACTCCGCTTTTACCTGTTCTGGCTCAGCCATCAGTACGAATGGATCCATATTGCCTTGAAGAGCAACTCTATCGCCGACCTTGGCGCGAGCGTAGCCTAAATTCATCGTCCAGTCCAGACCAACCGCATCACAGCCAATGCCGGAGATCTCTTCTAACCAAAGCCCGCCGCCTTTTGTAAACACAATTGAAGGCACTCGAACCTTTGTTCCGTCGGCTTTGGTTATTTCTGTCTTCAACTTGCGAATCACTTGTTTCATGTAGGCGAGCGAAAAGCGTTGGTAAGCGCCGTCAGCCAATGCACCTCCCCAAGAGTCGAAAATCATGACGGCTTGCGCCCCTGCTTCGATTTGAGCGTTTAAATAGTCGGCCACTGAATCCGCATTGACTTGAAGGATTTTGTGCAACAGATCGGGACGCTTGTAGAGCATTTGTTTGATGATGCGATAGTCATCGCTGCCGCCGCCTTCAACCATGTAGCAAGCCAATGTCCATGGGCTACCTGAAAAGCCAATCAAAGGAACTTTTGGGTTTTCACCGCCCAACGCATGTCGAATGACTCTGACTGCATCGGTCACATATTTGAGACTTGTCTCGACGTGAGGCACGGCCAGCTTATTCACCGCTGCTTCATCGCGAACTGGATTAGAGAACTTCGGGCCTTCTCCCTCAGTAAAGTGCAGCCCTAAACCCATGGCATCTGGCACTGTTAGGATATCTGAGAACAGAATCGCTGCATCCAGTGGAAATCTATCTAGCGGCTGCATCGTAACTTCGCAGGCTAACTCGGGGTTTTTGCATAAGTTGAGAAATGAGCCAGCTCGTGCACGAGTGGCCTTGTACTCAGGGAGGTAGCGCCCTGCTTGGCGCATCAGCCAAACTGGAGTGTAATCGGTAGGTTGACGCATCAGCGCCTTCAAGAAAGTGTCGTTCACAAATTATCCCTGATGTTTTTTGTGTTTATCCGAGTGCCTTAACCGTTTCACTTCGAAACTCTGAAGAGTACGTAGCGACTGTGATACCAATGGTTCCAATTACAAACAACCAAGGGTTTACGATCCACATAAGTAGCGGCACAGCGTAATAGTATGCCCTAAGTGCGTGAGTGAAGTTGCCGCCTGCAAGCTCTGCAAGCCTTGCGGCTTTTTCAATCAGCGGCTCATCAATTGCTCTGTGTTCTTGATGTGCTGGAAAGGCTCCCATCATGATATTGAGGAGGTTGAATTGTCGAATCGTCCATGTAAACCTAAGGAAAGCATAGACGAACGTTAGAGTGAGTACTACTGCCTTAATTTCTAACAGCGTTTCGGTTGTTTTCACCGCAAATGGCAAACCTTGCACAACGCCTTCGACAACGTCGGCGCTTTTCTCGATCGTGCCGATCAGAGCGAATAGGGCCCCAAGAACTAGCAACGTAGTCGAGGTGAAAAAGGTTGCGCTATGCATGAGGTTGCCAATGGTTGCAATATCGGGCATGCGGTTTTCTCGCTGATAGGATTCCCGCATCCATTTGCGGCGGTACTTGACGCTGGAGCTCATTAGGCTGTCTTTGCCAATGGCCATCTTGTCGGCAATCAGTGCATAAATAGCCCATGATGCTGCCCAAAGCGCTAAGGCAATCCAATCAAGATATGACAATGTTTGCATGTGTTCATTCTAAGGGTGAAACAGTGGCCATAAAAAAAGCCTCAAGGCGATCGCGCTTGAGGCTTTTAGAGAGCTACAGCTAGTTATCGTTTACTACGGAATTTCCGTAAAGCTGCCAATTGCGCTGCCATAACTGCAAGTTCTGAACTGGCCTTCGCCATGTCAATTTCACTCTTCGCGTTAGCCACTGCTTCTTCAGCGGCTTTTTTCGCTGCTTCAGCTTTAGCTTCGTCGATGTCTTCACCACGAATCGCGGTATCGGCGAGAACCGTCACGCGATTAGGTTGCACTTCTAAAATGCCACCCGCAACGAAGATCAACTCTTCTGTTTGCTTACCGACAACCTTGATACGTACTTCGCCAGGGCGAATGCGCGTGATCAAAGGAATGTGCGACGGGTAAATACCCAATCCGCCGCTTTCGCCCGGAAGCTCTACGTACTCTGCCTCACCCTCAAATATCAGGGCTTCAGCACTCACGACGTCTACACGCATTGTGGCCATTTTGTTTACCTAGTTCGTTCTTAGAGTTTGTAAAGTTTACAAACAAAGACTAATTCATAGTCTTAGCTTTTTCGAAGGCTTCTTCGATTCCGCCAACCATGTAGAACGCTTGTTCTGGTAACGCATCGCACTCGCCATCCACAATCATCTTGAAGCCACGAATAGTGTCTTTCAATGGAACGATTTTGCCTGGTGAGCCTGTGAAAACTTCAGCAACGTTAAATGGTTGTGATAGGAAACGCTGAATCTTACGAGCACGTGATACGGCAAGCTTGTCTTCTGGCGACAATTCGTCCATACCCAAGATCGCAATAATGTCGCGCAACTCTTTGTAGCGCTGCAATGTTGTTTGAACACGGCGCGTTACGGTGTAATGCTCTTCACCGATAACAAGCGGATCAAGCTGACGTGATGTTGAGTCGAGTGGATCCACCGCAGGGTAGATACCCAACGATGCGATGTCGCGAGACAACACAACGGTGGCATCTAAGTGCTGGAAAGTTGTCGCTGGTGATGGATCGGTCAAGTCGTCGGCTGGAACATAAACCGCTTGAATCGAAGTAATCGAGCCAACTTTGGTTGAAGTAATACGCTCTTGCAAGCGGCCCATCTCTTCGGCCAATGTTGGCTGATAGCCCACCGCTGAAGGCATACGGCCCAAAAGCGCAGATACTTCAGTACCGGCCAATGTGTAACGATAGATATTGTCAATAAACAAGAGAATGTCGCGACCTTCGTCACGGAACTTCTCAGCCATCGTCAAACCTGTCAAAGCAACGCGCAAACGGTTACCAGGCGGCTCATTCATCTGACCGAACACCATGGCTACTTTGTCGAGAACCTTAGACTCTTCCATCTCATGGTAGAAGTCGTTACCTTCACGAGTCCGCTCACCCACACCGGCGAACACGGAATAACCACCGTAGCTTTTCGCGATGTTGTTAATCAATTCCATCATGTTCACGGTTTTGCCTACACCTGCACCACCGAACAGACCAATTTTGCCGCCCTTGGCAAACGGGCAGATCAAGTCAATAACTTTAATACCAGTAGGCAACAATTCAACCGATGGCGAGAGTTCGTCGAACTTTGGCGCTTCGGCGTGAATAGCGCGACGCTCTTCAGTAGCGATTGGGCCAGCTTCATCGATGGGGCGTCCGAGAACGTCCATGATGCGGCCTAAGGTTGCAGTACCAACGGGCACTGAAATTGGCTTACCAGTGTTGTCCACTTTCATGCCGCGGCGCAAACCGTCGCTTGAGCCCATTGCAATCGTACGCACAACACCGTCGCCCAGCATCTGCTGAACCTCAAATGTCAGGCCTTTTTCAGCCAAGCTGGTACCAACGTCACCTAGTGTGAGTGCGTCATAAATACGCGGCATTGATTCGCGGGGGAACTGGATGTCGACCACAGCGCCGATGCACTGAACGATTTGACCTTGTGCCATGTTGAGGTTTCCTGTCTATATCTACTGTATTTGATTCGTGTTTAATTGATGCTTGCAATAAATAGGCTTAGCCCACCGCTGCCGCACCGCTCACAATTTCTGAAAGTTCTTTGGTGATCGCAGCCTGACGTGCTTTGTTGTATGTCAACTGCAAATCAGCGATCACTTCTTTTGCGTTATCAGACGCCGACTTCATCGCCACCATACGTGCTGAGTGCTCTGACGCCATGTTCTCTGCAACCGCTTGATAAATCAGCGATTCGATGTAGCGCGTCATCAACTCATCTAAAACAACTTGTGCATCGGGCTCGTATATATAGTCCCACGCAAAGTCACGTGATGGCGTGCCAAGCTTTTCAGCTGTTAAAGGCAGCAATTGCTCAACAATCGTTTCCTGCTTCATGGTGTTCACAAAGCGGGTGTATGCCAAGAACACTGCATCAACTTCGCCATTGGCAAATGCATCGAGCTGTACTTTAACTGCACCGATGAGTCGCTCAAGGTGAGGCGTATCCCCCAACTGAGTGACATGGGAAACCACTTTAGCACCGATACGATTCAAAAAGCCAAAGCCTTTATTACCGATAGCCGTTGCATTGATTGTGACCTTAGCGTCTTGCCATTCGCGATATTTGTTTGTCACCGAACGCAGCACGTTAGTGTTCAAACCGCCGCACAAACCTTTATCAGTCGTTACGACAACTACGCCAACTGCTTTCATACCATCCCGCTTAGTTAAAAAGGGATGTTTGTACTCTGGATTTGCTTGCGACAAATGCGCAGCAATGTTGCGAATTCTGTCCGCATACGGGCGAGCAGCGCGCATGCGCTCCTGCGCTTTACGCATCTTACTCGCCGCAACCATTTCCATTGCTTTGGTGATCTTGCGGGTATTTTGTACGCTCTTAATCTTGGTTCGGATCTCTTTACTTCCGGCCATTTTATTTCCTCATTCCGTTATTGGTGACGAGTGAATTAATATGAACCGGTTTTTTTGAAATCTTTGAGGCACTCATGCATCTTGGCTTCAACGTCTTTGCTATACTTCTTGTCGGTCTCGATGCCTTCGACGAGTGATGCGTACTTCGTTTTCGCGAAGTTCAGTAAACTCTTCTCAGCAGCTAAAGCTTTCGGTACTTCGATGTCGTCAAAGTAGCCGTTGTTAATTGAGAATAAGGTGAAGGCCATTTCCCAAACTTCTAATGGCTTGTACTGTGGTTGCTTCATTAGTTCAGTCGCTAAGCGACCACGATCTAACTGCTTACGTGTTGTTTCGTCAAGGTCTGAGGCGAACTGCGCGAACGCTGCCAACTCACGATATTGAGCAAGTGCCAAACGAATACCGCCCCCAAGCTTTTTAATAATGTCTGTTTGAGCAGCACCACCCACACGTGATACAGAAACACCGGCGTTAATCGCTGGGCGAATACCCGCGTTAAACAAATCAGATTCCAAGAAAATCTGACCATCGGTAATCGAAATGACGTTGGTTGGAACGAAAGCAGAAACGTCACCGGCTTGTGTCTCAATAATTGGCAACGCTGTGAGTGAACCAGTTTTACCTTTAACAGCACCTTTAGTGAATTTCTCTACGTACTCTTCGTTTACGCGAGCTGCACGCTCAAGTAAGCGCGAGTGGAGATAGAACACGTCACCAGGATAAGCTTCGCGGCCTGGAGGGCGACGCAAAAGCAATGAAATTTGACGATAAGCAACCGCTTGTTTCGACAAGTCGTCATACACAATCAGCGCATCTTCGCCGCGATCACGGAAGTATTCGCCCATGGTGCAGCCTGAGTAAGCTGACAAATACTGCATGGCTGCAGATTCGGATGCTGTTGCAGCAACTACGATGGTGTAGGCCATGGCGCCAAATTCTTCGAGCTTACGAACAACGTTAGCTACTGTCGAAGCTTTTTGACCAATCGCGACATAAACGCAGGTAAGGTTTTTGCCTTTTTGATTAATAATGGCATCAGTGGCAACAGCAGTTTTACCTGTCTGACGATCACCAATGATTAACTCGCGTTGACCACGGCCTACCGGCACCATGGAGTCAACAGATTTCAAACCAGTTTGTACTGGCTGCGATACTGATTTACGTTCGATCACGCCAGGCGCAACCTTTTCAATAACATCAGTCATCTTTGCATTGATTGGGCCTTTGCCATCAATTGGCTGACCAAGTGCGTTTACAACGCGGCCAATCAACTCTGGGCCAACTGGCACATCAAGAATACGACCGGTTGCTTTGACAACGTCGCCTTCTTTAATGTGCTCGTAAGAACCTAAAACTACGGCGCCGACTGAGTCACGCTCAAGATTCAGCGCTAGGCCGAAGGTGTTACCAGGGAACTCGATCATTTCGCCCTGCATCACGTCCGACAAACCGTGCACGCGGCAAATACCGTCGGTCACAGACACAACAGTGCCTTGGTTACGTGCGTCTGCAGACGCTTGAAGATTTTGGATCTTCGACTTTAGCAGTTCGCTAATTTCTGCTGGGTTCAATTGCATTGTGGACTCCTGAATTCTTTACTTTGTGGCTTTACTTTTAGGCTTAACTTTTTATCAGCAAATTACGCAACTAGCGCTTTTTGCAGTTGAGTCAGTTTGCCTTTGACAGATAGATCGGTGACTTCATCGCCAATGCGAATCGCAACGCCACCAATTAAATCGTTGTCAACGGATACGGTTACTTTGACTTTTTTACCAGTCTTTACTTCAAGGGTTTTCCGAATGTCGTCGGCTTGCGCCTCGGTAAGCGGATAGGCCGAAGTGACATGCGCGTCGACGATACCGTTTTCAGCGCTGTTAAGCACTTGAAACTGCGTACTGATTTCGCCCATAACTGATAAGCGCTCGTTTTGTGCCAACAGTTGAACAAAGTTCTTTTGTTCTGATGTGAGTTGGCCTGAAGTGTCGCCAATCAAATCGGCCATTTGAGTCGCCGATAACTTTGGGTTGCCAAGAACGGCTTGCGCCTCAGGGCGACTGACCACTGAAGCCAAACGGCCCAAAGCGTCTATCCAGCCGGGTAGATCTTTGAGCTCTCTGGCTAAACGAAATGCAGCTTCAGCATAAGGGCGAGCGATAGTTGATAACTCTGCCATGATGGATTAGCGCAACTCGTTTTTGAGGTTGGTCAACAAGTCAGCGTGTTTCGCAGCATCGATTTCACGACGCAAGATTTTCTCAGCACCAGCTACTGACAACGCAGCAACTTGGTCCCGAAGTGAATCTTTTGCTTTTTGCGCAGCCAAGCCAGCTTCTTCACCGGCTGCTTTTTTGGCAGCGGCAACGATCCGAGCGGCTTCAGCACGAGCTTCTTCTAATGCAGCAGCAGCTTGACGCTCCGCACCTGCACGAACTTCAGCAGCGCCATCACGAGCAGCTTTGAGCTCAGCCTCAACACGACGTTCTGCAACGGCGAGTTCAGATTTCGCTTTATCAGCGGCTGCCAATCCATCTGCAATTTTCTTGCTACGCTCATCCAGCGCTTTGGTAATGGGTGGCCAGACAAACTTTGCTGTAAACCAGCACAGTATGCCAAACACAATGAATTGGATGAATAGTGTCGCGTTAAGGTACACGACTTCTCCTTATTCAATTTGCAACAAGAAAGCGATCAATTTCGCCTTCTACCTTTTAACTTGGCTGGTGCTCTAGAGCACCAACATCAACTTTTTTTGACAACCTAAACAGTCGGTTTAGGTAACAAAATCACTTGAATGGGTTTGCGAACGCGAACAACATCGCGATACCAACACCGATCAAGAACGCCGCGTCGATCAAACCAGCAAGCAAGAACATTTTTGTTTGTAGTTTGTCCATCAATTCAGGCTGACGTGCAGCGCCTTCGATGTATTTACCACCCATCATGCCGATGCCTACGCAAGCACCAAGGGCGCCCAGGCCGATAATCAGTCCGCAGGCAATAGCAACAAGAGCAGAGTTGGTCATTTTGACTCCTAGAGAAAAGCTCGTTAAAAAAGCTGTTTTTAAAAAAACGGGTTAAAGAAAAGTGAACAGTTCAGTGTGCTTCGTGGGCTTGCCCGATGTAGACCAAGGTCAACATCATGAAAATAAACGCTTGCAGAAGAACAATAAGAATATGAAAAATCGCCCAAGCCGTGCCTGCGAGGATGTGGCCTGCGCCAAGGAACAAACCGGTCATCGACATCGCGAATGCGCCGCCCATCAAGGCGATCAACATAAACACAAGCTCGCCTGCAAACATGTTGCCGAAAAGTCGCATACCTAGAGATACAGTTTTGGCGATGTACTCGATGATCTGCATCACAAAGTTTACGACGCCCATAATGATCTTGCCGATGATATTGCTAGGGGAACCAAATGGTGCAGTGAACAATTCAGCAACGAAATGGCCTGGATGCTTGATCTTTACGCCATAGTAAATGGTTGCGCAAAATACAAACAATGACATTGCTAAAGTAACATTTAAGTCTGCCGTAGGAACAACCCGTAAATAGGCATGGTGGGGATCGCGGCCAGTGGCGCTAAAAAACGTTTCCCATAAACGAGGGAACATATCAAGCGGCAAGAAATCCATCGCGTTGAGCGCGAAGATCCAAACAAATGAAGTCAGTGCCATTGGAGCTATGAAAGACAAGTCACCTTTCACAATGCCACGCGCTTGCTCATGAACGAACTCTACGAGCGACTCAACCATGCCTACGAATCTTGATGGCACACCTGTCGTAACAGTTTTCGCCGCACGCCACATCAGGTATGCAACAACGACTGCTAGCAATATCGAAATAAATACCGAGTCGTAGTTGATGATGGAGAAATCAACGATTTTTTCTTGTGGCTTGCCCGACGAATTAAAGTGCGCCAAATGGTGAACAATATATTCGGAAGCTGTGGGACCGGCTGAATGTGCTGCGTCAGTACTGGAGGCCATTTTTGCGCTTAGATAAAAAAGATAGAAAAAATACAAACATCGGTGCTTTTAGCGCCACCACAAAACCAAGTAACAGACCCGCACCACTCACATTGGGCAACCATTTGTACGCAACAGCCAGTGCTGCGATGGTTAACCCGATTTTTGCAAACTCACTCAAGAAAAAAACTACCGGATAACTTTCGGCAGATCTATTTTTGTGAGCCGCTAGGCGTAACGCGAATAAGCCATTAGGAATTGCCGCTGCTGCGCCCCCAACAAATACTGAAACGGCAAATGCCGATTCAAACCACCAAAATGTTACTAAACTTGCAGCTAATGTTGCTAGTACTTGTAAACTGACTGTTTTTAGCATGGTGCGAGGTTTCCACGGGGTTCCCACACCCCATCGTTACAGCCTTGAGGATCGTTTTGCTGGGCGAGCTTCTACAAGCAAAGATCACGATTCTAGGGGTTATCCACTAGGGGGTCAAATTAAGTAGTCGACTCATTAGGGAAATCTGTGCGAAAGTTCAAAAATTGTTGCGTTGCGGCAAATTTTTATTCTATGAAGCAATTGATATCTACCGGCAAAGCTTAGACAATAAAAGTTCATAGGAGATCACCATGACTGCATTATCGGTTTTCGGAAAATCACTTTCTGTTTTTGGTTCGTTTTTCGTTGCAATACAAGCCGCAATTTTTCTCTGCCTTTCTTGGACTAGCTCTGTCTTCGCTACAGATCCTCAAAGTCTTGCAAATTCCGTTGTCAAAGTCGAAAGCCGCGTGCCGTCAGACGCACAAAGTGCTGAAAGCCTAGGGCGAGCTCGAGTCGGTTCAGGGGTGATTCTAGAAAATCAGTTAGTGCTTACCATTGGTTATTTGCTCTTAGAAGCTGACACAGTCGACATTATCACCGCCTCTGGTCGCCGAGTGCCGGGCAGTGTTGCTGGCTACGACCATAGTACGGGCTTTGGTCTTGTCCGCACCGCCTTGCCAATATCGGAGCCGGCGATTGTGATGGGCGACTCGGATAAAGTCACTGAGAAACAAAAGGTTTTTACCATCGGCCAAGGTGAAGACAAACCGACTGAATTGCATATTGTTTCCCGTAAGGTATTTGCAGGTGGTTGGGAATACCTCATCGAGAAGCCTCTTTTCACTTTTCCACCGGTGAACAATTGGAGCGGCGCACCGCTGCTAACTGAAGACGGTACTTTGGTGGGTATCGGGTCGCTCATCGTCAATGATGCTGCAGTTGATCGCAAAGGTGTGCCAGGCAATATGTTTATTCCCACAAATTTGCTCAAGCCAATTTTGGATGATTTACGCGCCAAGGGACGACGTAGCGGCGATGTGCAACCCTGGCTTGGTATGTCGACAGAAATTAATCGTGGCAACCTCATGGTTCAGCGCGTATCCCCAAAAGGTCCAGCCGATTTAGCAGGTATCGCAGCAGGCGATATCGTTCTTGGGGTTGGAACTGCTAAGGTCACCGATCAAGCCGATTTTTATCGCAAACTTTGGGGGGCTGGTAATGCCGGAAGTGAGATAAGCGTTCGTTTGCTACAAGGTGGAGACGTAAAAGATGTGAAGATAAAGTCCATTGATAGGATGGACTTTATTCGCAAACCTAGTGGGGTCTAGCGCTCAAGTAAGTCCCCACACCCAAGGCGCTCTAGCAAACCTTTGAGTTGCTCATGGCTTGCAAACTTGATGGTGAGCTCACCCGATTGTTTTGCTTTCGGCTTAAGCATTACAACGGCACCTAAAGCGTCTGAAAGCTGTTCGGCCAATCTCGCGACATCCATATCGTCTTTGGGAGCCCGAGCCGGCCTAGGCTCCCCGTTTTCGATCTTGGTGCGCTGAGTTAGATGTTGATTGACGAGCTTTTCAGTCTCCCGCACAGACAAGCGTTTTTCGACAACTTGCCCAGCCAACATAATTTGTTCGGCTTTTTCGAGCGCCAACAGGGCACGGGCATGGCCCATATCTAAATCGCCAGCTAAGAGATAGCTCTGTACTGGGTCGGCTAAATTTAAAAGCCGAAGCAGGTTACTGGTCGCGGAACGAGAGCGGCCAATCGCTTCTGAAGCTTTCTCGTGAGAATAATTAAATTCCTCAATTAAGCGTTTAATCGCTTGAGCTTCTTCAAGTGGGTTTAAATCTTCACGCTGAATGTTTTCGATTAAAGCGAGCGCTAAAGTATTTTCATCATCCACCACACGCACAATGACCGGCACCTCGGCGAGGCCCGCTATTTTCGAAGCTCTAAAGCGACGCTCACCAGCGATGATTTCATAGGCGGCACCGGAATCACTCAAGGCTTGAAGTTTGCGAACCATAATCGGTTGCATCAAACCATGCTGCTTAATCGACGCAGCGAGCTCTTGCAGAGCGGTCTCATCCATACGCGTACGCGGCTGGTAACGACCTGCCTGCAACGCAGACAACGGCAAGGTGTTGCTGGGTGCAACCTCCGTTGCATGAGTCATGTTTAACGAAGGCAAAGCATCATTGCCGCCGAGAAGCTGGGCTAAGCCCATACCCAAGCCTTTTGGTCGAGCGGCTGTTTTTGGTTTTGTAGTCATTGTTTTAATTCGAACGGAAATCGATTTCAGTGAGCAAGTAAAGTGGTAAGGTATTTGGGCTGTTTGGTTTAAGCTGATTTTTTTGCAAGCTCAGCAACCCGTACTCGCTCGATGAGCTCTTCAGCGAAGTCTAGGTATGCCTTGGAGCCTTTCGAAGCGGCGTCGTACACAACACCCGGTAAGCCGTGACTTGGTGCCTCAGCCAGCCTGACGTTGCGCGGTATCACGGCCTTGAACACCTTATCGCCGAAGTGTTCCTCAAGCTGCGCCGATACCTGCTGAGATAATGTCATGCGCGGGTCAAACATAACGCGCAACAATCCAATCAAGGTGAGGTTGGAATTAAAGTTGGCATGCACGCGCTTGATAGTGTTTACCAAATCGGTAAGGCCTTCTAGCGCAAAGTATTCGCATTGCATGGGAATAATTACGCCATGAGCAGCACAAAATCCGTTCAATGTAAGCAGCGAGAGTGATGGTGGGCAATCGATTAAAACAAAATCATATTGAGATTCGACAGCGCTGATGGCGTCTTTGAGTCGAGTTTCTCTTTCTTCGAAATCGACTAAATCAAGTTCCGCGCCGGCAAGTTCACGATTGGCCGGAAGCACATCGTAAAAACCGCTGGGCGACTTTACCCTCGCCTCGTTAATATCGGACATGCCAATCAACACTTGATATACCGTTTGCTTGAGCGAGCGTTTATCGATGCCACTGCCCATGGTGGCGTTGCCCTGAGGGTCGAGGTCGACAAGTAGCGTTCGCTGCTCATGACGGGCCAATGCAGCGGCCAGATTCACGCTAGTCGTGGTTTTGCCAACG
>JAYWIG010000311.1:0-7290 GCA_043789035.1 Betaproteobacteria bacterium | reverse complement strand
CTGCCACCACGATGAATGGCTATCGAAGTAGTGGCGCTCTCGTGATTATTGGTATCGACGCAGTAGCCAAAGCGGAACGCACAGCAAATGCCGTGATTGATCGCTGTCATGGCATATTTTCGCGTTTAGGTATTGCGCCATTTACCGAGCATTCAATATCGCTATTGGGGGCAGAGACTTTATATGGTGCTCATGCACTTACGAGTGCGAGTAGAGAAGTTTGGCTACGCATTAACGTTCGTCACACCAACAAAGCTGCCTTAGAAATATTTGCCAAAGAAATTGCTCCAGCAGGCACGTCCTGGGCACCCGGTACGACTGGGCCCGCGCTAGCAAGGCCAGCAGTTTCACCAGCGATAGAGCAGTTATCGTTCTTGATCGATAAAGATCAAGTTAAAGCTCGGTTAAGTATCGATGATTCATTGATCGGGTTCGAAGATGTTTCACCTAACCCGTCTACCTTTACTGTGCCTTTGCAAGTTGTTCCGGAAGCTTGGTCACTAGATGATGCTGAAATGATCGAAGTACCCTTGATAAAAGTAGCATGGGCACGTAGCGGCGACAAGGGAGATATCTCAAACATTGGCGTTATCGCTAGAAAAGCAGAATGGTTGCCGTTGCTGTGGTCTACCCTCACTCCTGACGCGGTTGGGCAGTACTTTGAGCATTTAGTAAAAGGCAAGGTCGAACGTTTTTATTTGCCGGGTATTGCTGCGATGAATATTTTGATGCATGAAGCCCTTGATGGCGGCGGGCCATCTTCGTCTCGTATGGACCCGCTTGGAAAAGGTATGGGACAGATACTGCTATCAATGCCAATTAAAGTACCGAAGGAATGGCTATGAGCCGACTGAAACCGCTTGCGCCAGATGCAACGCCTGAACTAAAACCTTATTTCGATTTTTTTCTAGGCACACTCGGGTTTACACCGAACAGCGTCCTGACCATGCAGCGTAAACCTAAACTAGTGAAGGCCTTTGCCGATCTGAATGCTGCGGTGATGGCGCCCGATGGTGATGTGGACTTAGGCTTTAGGCGCTTGATTGGTTATGTAGCGAGTAGGGCCGCAGGTTGTTTGTATTGCCAGGCGCACACCTTGCTGGGTGCTAAAAACTTTGGAGTTTCAGAAGAGAAGTTAGCCGCTGTGTGGACTTACCAGAATAGTGACCTGTTTACTGGAAAAGAGAAAATTGCGCTCGATTTTTCACTCGCCGCAGCCCAGCAACCTAACGCGGTAACTGATGAGCATTTCGAACAAATGAAATTGCATTGGAGCGAAGGCGAGATTGTGGAGATACTGGGAGTAGTTGCGATGTTCGGTTTTTTGAACCGCTGGAATGATTCGATGGGCACGCCGATTGAGCCTGTTGCGCACGCACATGGTGAAATGTTTGGAGGGGACTGGGTCGCGGGAAAGCACGGTGCTGCCGGTTAGATCGACAAGACTGGGTATTCCTATACATGTCATTCCAACCAACCTTCTAATGCATAAGGATTAGGGAACTGACGGCCCCACAAAAAGCTTCGATCAACAAAAAATTTGGGGCCGCTGCGATGCAGAGCATTAACTGACTAAAACTTTTCCGATATAGCGTCTCGAATCTCTTCTGATGCCCTTGCATGATCGCCCATGAGATTAAGCGCCTGCTTAATTGCGATTTGAAAATGTTTACTAGCCGACGCGGGTAAGGCGGTGATTGCATCTGTGATTGCGCCAGGGAATTTCTCACCCAACGCTGCCATTAAAACAGCGGCTTGAAAAATATCTTTTGTCGTTTTCGCGTTCCTATCATTGCGAAGTTGAGAAACGACTAGTTTATGGACCGCAAAGCGCTCCGGAATTGGTACTCGTACAGGGCAGCAACAAATGGAATTCCAGTCTCGCGTAGCCTCTCTAAAAAGCTCTTGTTGGGCGCTTCTTTGGAAGCTAGAACTTCATGCCTTGCAACGTCCACATCTTCTGTTGCGTACGATGCAGCACGAATTCCTAACTGATTAATGAGTACATCAAAGGCGTGAGATCCGATCAGCGTAGCACCCGCAGAAAACAGCCCGTGTAAATGTAAGCTTGCGAGTGTCGCATACGGTTTTGGGTCAGCTATCTGAACACCTTCCCGTGCCAGAAGGCGTAGTTATGGGGCGAGAGCTTTTATTTCGGCGATTCGCTCCTTGAGGGTGTTGACTTGATCTTCGCATTCACCAACTTTGCCTAAATAAACCTCCCGCTGAGTTCCCGATCCATCGTAGAAACGATGCACGTGGAACTCAACACTGTTTTGATTTATTCGTCGGGAAATTGATCCTGGCGAGCCTGCAAACACCGCGCCGCCGGAACGCGAAGAACCGTCTATCGAGCCGAAAAGAGTGTTCAGCGCTGGGGATATTGTTCGAAAGAGTGCCACTTAGGATCTTTTACGTATATTTGTATACTATATCCCTTGAGTATGGTCATTAGGGGATATAGATCAAGCAAAGGTCAACTAAGAGGAAATTCTTATCGGCTGGCTAAGTGACTGTTTGAATAAAATTCACTCGTGATCAATCTCCAAAGCCTCTAAAAACCTTGACACCATGTTGTAAGCCCCAATCGTGGCAGTGAGCTCAACAATCTCCGTGTTGTTAAACGCAGCCCTAACCTTTGCAAAGCACTCTGGTGACACGCGTACGTTCGCTGTACTTTCACCCGCATAGGCAAGCGCTGCGTCAATTTTTGGTGAGCCAATGTCAACACCGCCAGCGCGAATCTTTTCAACCTGCTCTTGGGTCATGCCTGCTTTAATTGCATGCGGCACATGCTGGGCAAATTCATAGGGGGCTTTATTAATCACCGCGACACGAAGAATCACGGCTTCACGCACATCGGCGCTCAAGGAACATTGTTGACGAATGGCGGTTAAAAAGCCTAGCCAACCTCTTGCGACTGGCTCACTATTGAGCAGCATGCTGTATAGATTGAGTACCTTGCCGCGCTCTTTGGTAATTTGCTCCACCAAAGGTGCGATGGTTGGATCGGTTTTATCAGCGTAAGGTATGCGTGCCATGTTTTATGATTAAGTAAGTGTGAAAATAAGTAATTGAAGAAAATACAAACAAAGGCGTGATGATGGCAGATTCACAAGCGAAGGTTTCAGCATCGAGCACCAAAGTTTGGCAGCGCCAATTTAACAAAGATATGCCGATTGCGGTGGGCGGTGAGGGTGCTTGGCTGATCGGTTCGGACGGTAAACGCTATTTAGATGGCTCTGGCGGCGCGGCTGTCTCATGTCTTGGGCATGGCCATAAAGATGTGATAGCGGCGATTCATGCGCAAATCGATAAGCTGGCTTATGCACATACGAGTTTTTTTACCACCGATATTGCCGAGGAGCTCGCCGCAGATTTAGTTGCTCATGCCCCTGAAGGCATGAGTCATGCCTATTTTGTGAGCGGGGGCTCCGAAGGTATGGAAGCTGCGCTAAAAATGGCCAGGCAGTATTTTGTTGAAAAGGGCGAGCCGCAGCGGGTGCATTTGATTGCGAGAAGGCAGAGTTATCACGGTAATACGCTTGGCGCGTTGGCAGTTGGTGGCAATGCGTGGCGCAGAGCCCAATTTTCTCCATTGTTGATTGATGTTACCCATATTTCACCTTGCTATGCCTATCGCGATCAATACGCTGGTGAAACTGCCGAGCAGTATTCGCAACGGTTGGTGGATGAGCTTGAGCAAGCGATTTTGAAACTCGGCGCCGATAAAGTCATTGCCTTTTGTGCTGAAACTGTTGTGGGCGCAACTGCTGGCGCTGTAACGCCCACTCCGGGTTACTTCAAAGGCATTGCGGCGATTTGCAAAAAGTACGGCGTGCTTTTGCTGATTGATGAGGTGATGTGCGGCATGGGTAGAACTGGGTACTTGCATGCCTGTGAAGCCGATGGCGTTACACCAGACTTACTCGTGATTGCAAAAGGCCTGGGTGCTGGCTATCAGCCGATTGGTGCAGTCCTCGCGCAGAAATTTATTACCGATGCAATTGCAGGTGGCAGTGGTTTTTTTCAGCATGGCCATACCTACTTAGGGCATGCGACTGCCTGCGCAGCTTCCCTTGCTGTTCAAAAAGTATTGCGACGCGACAAGCTTGTTGAAGCCAGCGCTAGGCAAGGAGCTTTGCTAAAAGCGCTGTTGCTGCAAAAGTTTACCAATCACCCGCATGTGGGTGATATTCGAGGTCGAGGTTTATTTGTTGGTGTTGAGTTAGTTTCCGATCGAGAAACAAAAAAAGTGTTTGATCCGGCCAAGAAGCTTCACGCCAAGATTAAGCAATTTGGAATGCAGCATGGCTTATTGTGCTACCCCATGGGCGGCACGATAGACGGGCGCCAAGGCGATCATGTATTGCTGGCACCGCCGTTTATTATTTCGGACGAAGAAGTGCATCTTGTCGTCGAAAGATTGGCCTTAGCCGTTGATGATGCAGTGTGCGCTTTATAGAGGTATTACTTTTTAGCATAGCTGAACTAATGAATGTTATGCATCAGCGCTGTGCAGGGCATGGCAATACACAGTAAGATTGCCATTCATAATTTTTATTCCGGAGGGTTCATGACATCGAAGAAAACTTTCTCGTTTGCACTTGCAGCGAGTTCGGCCATCATGGCAGCGTTTTTCACGACGCCTGTTGCAGCACAGCAAAAATTTATCAGTGTTGGCACGGGCGGGGTAACCGGCGTTTATTACGCGGCCGGTGGCGCGATTTGCCGTTTGGTGAACAAAGACAGAGCCAAGCACGGTTTGCGATGCTCGGTTGAATCGACGGGTGGATCGGTGTTCAACATTAACACTATCAAAGCTGGCGAACTTGATATGGGTTTTGCGCAGTCCGACGTGCAGTTCAATGCCTCCAAGGGAATGGCTGCGTTCAAAGACAGCGGTGCTTATGGCGACTTGAGAGCGGTTTTCTCGGTGCACCCAGAGCCGTTTACCGTGTTGGCTCGTAAAGAAGCCAACATCAAAACTTTTGCTGACTTTAAAGGTAAACGTTTTAACGTTGGTAACCCCGGCTCTGGCACTCGCTCTTCGATGGAAGAGTTGCTCGGTGCCTTGAATTGGAAGCTTACTGATTTTGCATTGGCCTCTGAGCTCAAGGCTGATGAGCATGGCGCAGCGCTATGCGATGGCAAGATAGATGGTTTCTTCTACGGTGTTGGTCACCCAAGTGCAAACATTCAAGATCCAACGACTTCTTGCGGTGCGAAGCTCGTCGGCTTGGTTGGCCCTGAAATCGACAAGTTGATGGTCGGCAAGCCTTACTATGCAAAAGTATCGATACCAGCCGGTTTGTATCCGGGTAACCCACAAGCCACCCCAACTTTTGGTGTACTGGCAACATTTGTCGCCTCTTCCAAAACGCCTGCTGATACCGTGTACACCGTGGTTAAGCAAGTGTTCGACAACTTTGATGAGTTTAAGCGTTTGCATCCTGCGTTAGCTAATTTAAAGCCCGAGGATATGATCAAAGACGGCTTGAGTGCGCCATTGCATGATGGTGCTGTTCGGTACTACAAGGAAAAAGGTTGGATCAAGTAATTCAGCCGGTTTTTTAAAAATCAAAAAGCTCCGAAAGGGGCTTTTTTGTTTTCATGGGCATACCAATTAGTTATAGCTTTTAGGGCTATTGGCATTGGTTTGATTCGTTTTGATTACCTACACTTGCTTGATCAAATTTGAGTGAGTTGCGATGAAGGTTGTAGTGATTGGCGCTGGGATTGTTGGTTTAGCAACTGCGTATGAATTAGCCATGGCTGGCCATTCGGTGACGGTTGTCGAAGTCAATAAAAATGTCGGGCAGGGTGCTAGTGGTGGCAACGGTGCGCAGCTAAGTTATTCGTATGTACAACCCTTAGCCGACCCGGCTATTTGGGCCCAGTTGCCTAAGCTGTTGCTACAAAAAGATTCGCCACTTGCTTTCTCCCCGAGCTTTAGTGCCAACCAATGGCAATGGCTTTTTGAGTTTATGAAAGCCTGTACTAAAACGCAATCTCGAAAGGGTACACAAACGTTGTTACGCATGGGTGCATTAAGTCGGCAGCGATTCGAAGTTATGATGGCGCATCTAAAGATACTGCCGGGGGATTGCGATTATCAAGAGAATGGCAAGCTGGTTTTGTATAGAAATCATCGAAGCTTTTCCGGTGCTTTAAAGCAGATGGAATTTCAAAAGTCGCTCTGTTTAGGCGGTGAGCAATTCGCTGTAACGGGCCAACAGGTGTTTGATTTAGAGCCGACTTTAGGAGGTACTGAAAAGAGCATTTTCGGTGCCATTCATACTCCAAGCGAATGTGTGGTTAATACCCAAAAGATTTGCGATTTGCTCGCCGACAGGTTGCCCACCTTGGGGGTGAGTTTCAAGATGGAACACACCTTGGGTGAATTAGCCCAAAAAGCAGCCTCGGACTTAAATATTTTTTGGGTAGTCTGTGCAGGAGCTCAAAGCTATGACATCTTAAAAACCTTCGGACTTCGAGTGCCTGTGTATCCGATCAAAGGTTACAGCATCACTTTGCCGTGCAAGCAACAGCAATTGCCGAAATTGAGTATCACCGACTCGGCAATTAAAACAGTTTTCGCACCGCTTAGCTGCCAGGAAAATCCGGCTATCCGCGTTGCAGGCTTTGCCGAAATTGTGGGTATGAATCGAGACGTTGAACAACGAAAAATTCAAGTCTTGTTGGCTGCTACATGCAAAACCTTTCCAAAATTGGAAATCGATCCACAGACTTATTTGCTAGGCATTTCACCTTGGGCAGGTTTGCGCCCAGCGACACCGACAAGTGTTCCGATGGTTGGAAATTTACGCGGTTTACCAAAAAATGTGCTGGTAAATATTGGCCATGGTGCACTCGGTTTAACGCTTGCCTTTGGAACCGCTTATGAGCTTTGCCAAACTATCCGCAAATCTGCTGGACCGATTTAATAAAGGCACGAACAATGACGGAGTTGGATTTTGTAGCAGGGCGAAGCGCGGTGAGCGAAAGATTGATGCTTGGCGCAATTGCAACTACATCGACCTTGCCCAGATTGGCAGACAGAGCCGTAAATGAGTCGACTATCGCTACGCCCAACCCATGTTCAGCTAATGCCAGCGCCGCATGATAGGTTTGAACGGTTAGTGATGTGTCGAGAGAAATGTTGTTCTGCTCGCAAGCTTGATGAATGGCAATTCCCAATGGGCCATCGCTGTCTAAGCCAATCATGGTTAGTGTTTTCAAATCTTTTAACTCGATGTGGCCGTCTTTAAGATGCTTAGCTCGGAGAGT
>JAYWIG010000310.1:0-7312 GCA_043789035.1 Betaproteobacteria bacterium | reverse complement strand
AACAAATCAATTCGTGAAGGCGCTGTTAAACCTTGGCAAACTGAAAGTTTCAAGGAATGCCAAGCCGAGGTGATTAAGTACAGCAGCAAAGTTGGCATTGATCTGGATTTACCTTGGAAAAAGCTATCTGCGTCTGATAAATCATGGGTCATCAATGGCGGCGATGACTGGACGGGTGATTGGAAGCGGCAGTGGTACGGCATACATCGTTTTTTTGCATGGCTTGAATCAAAAGCTTACAAAATGCATATTCGGGTGCTGTTGTCGAAGTACCGTTCTTATTCACCTTGCGTTACTTGCGAAGGTTCTCGATTAAAGCCAGACGCGTTGTTGTGGCGTGTGGGCGACTTCAATGAAGCCGAAGCCGCGTTGGGCAGTTCGGGCAAATACAAACGATTTAAGCCCATGCAAACGCAGTGGGCCGATTCGCAATTACAGGCGATCAGTGGTTTATCGATTCATGATGTGATGCTGCTGCCTATCGATAAACTTGCGAAATTTTTTGGCGAGTTAAAGCTTGTAGGCACGATGGACGAAGCGACAGATTTGTTGCTTACTGAGGTGCGCTCGCGTTTGAAATTTCTTTGTGATGTTGGCCTAGGCTACTTAACGTTAGATCGCCAAAGCCGCACCTTAAGCGGCGGTGAAGTACAACGAATTAATCTAACAACGGCCTTGGGTACATCATTAGTGAATACGCTATTTGTGCTTGATGAGCCATCGATTGGTTTGCACCCACGCGATATGGATAGAGTGATCGGCGTGATGCATAGATTGCGTGACGCCGGCAATACCTTGGTAGTGGTCGAGCACGACCCAGCGGTTATGTTCGCAGCAGACAAAATATTGGATATCGGCCCTGGCGCTGGTGAGCGTGGTGGCAATATTGTTTACTACGACACGGCAAAAAAGCTTTCACAGGCGAACACACTTACTGCCGATTACCTGACTGGTAAACTCAGCGTTGGCTTAAGAACCAGCAACGTTAAGCCATTGGTAACGGCAAAAACACCCAAGCTCATTCTTGAAGGTGCCCGCGAACACAACTTAAGGAATATTGATGTCAGTATTCCCCTAGGGGCGTTGGTGTGCATCACCGGCGTTTCTGGCTCCGGTAAATCGACCCTGATTCAAAATGTCTTGCTGCCCGCGCTACTAAAAGTAAAAGGTAAGCCTACTGAAACCCCTGGTTCATTTACTCGCTTGCTAGGCGATGATTGGATTGACGATGTTTCATTTGTCGATCAATCGGCGATTGGTAAGACTACCCGAAGCAACCCTGCTAGTTATGTTGGCGCGTTCGAGATTGTGCGCAAACGATTTGCAGCTACCGCCACATCCCTAGAGCGTGGATATACGGCAGGCACATTTAGTTTTAACTCAGGCGATGGCCGCTGCCCAACTTGTAGCGGCAACGGTTTTGAGCATGTGGAAATGCAGTTCTTGTCCGATGTGTACCTGCGTTGCCCCGATTGCGATGGCAAACGATTCCGCAGCGAGGTTTTAGAGGCCAAACTTACCCAAGGCGATAGGCAGTTATCGGTCGCGGACGTGCTTGATTTAACCGTCAGCGAAGCCATTAAGCTGTTCGCTGATGACTTCGAACTGAAACGATTCTTGCAGCCTATAGCCGATGTTGGCTTGGAGTATGTAAAGCTTGGCCAACCCGTGCCAACGCTATCGGGTGGTGAAGCGCAAAGATTAAAACTCGCTGGATTCCTAGCCGAAGCGGCCGCTAAGAGTGTGAAGAAGAATAAGGAAAAGCAAGCCTTTGGCGGCACCTTGTTTATGTTTGATGAGCCGACGACAGGCCTGCACTTCGATGATATTGCCAAGCTACTAAGAGCTTTTAGAAAACTACAAGCTGCTGGCCACTCGTTAATTGTGATTGAACATAATCTAGATTTGATTTCGGCAGCAGATTGGGTGATCGACCTAGGCCCAGAAGGTGGCGATGAAGGCGGCATGATTGTGGCGCAAGGCACACCGCAAGAACTGAGAAGCGATGAAAACGTTGCCAGGTCGGCTACCGGCAAGGCGCTGAAAACCTATGACTATGAGTTAACCCAGTGGGCTAAGCGTGGCACGGCTGCCTATATTGCCGAAGAAGGCATCAGCCTCCAAGCTGCGATTCGTCGTCCGCGCAATAACAGCATTCAGGTACACAATGCCCGCGAGCATAATCTTAAAAATATCGATGTTGAAATACCGCGCGAAAAGATGACAGTGATTACCGGCGTATCGGGCAGCGGTAAATCCACACTCGCCTTTGACGTTGTTTTTGGCGAAGGCCAGCGCCGTTATTTGGAATCACTCAATGCCTATGCTCGCCAGTTTGTTCAGCCCGCATCAAAGCCAGACGTTGATGGTATTTTCGGCATACCGCCGACGGTAGCCATTGAACAGCGCACCAGTCGTGGTGGGCGTAAGAGCACGGTTGCAACACTCACTGAGATTTATCATTTCCTGCGCCTGCTGTATGTGAAGCTTGGTACGCAATACTGCCCAAAATGTGATTTGGCAGTGAACGAGCAATCGTTCGATGTGATTGTGAACCGTATCATGCGCGACTTTAAAGGCCAACACATTGGGCTACTGGCGCCTTTAGTGGTGGGTAGAAAAGGTGTTTACACCGATTTAGCAAAATGGGCCAATGGCAAGGGCTATTCCCATTTGCGAATCGATAAAGAGTTTGTCCCCACCAAGCCCTTCCCCCGTATTGATAGATACATGGAGCACAACATTGAATTGCCAGTGGCAGATCTGTTAGTGTCGCCTGCTAATGAGTTGGCGCTAAGAGACTGCCTTAAGCGAGCACTCGATCTAGGCAAAGGCTTGGTGATGGTATTGGGTGAGCTCGATAAATACAAAGCCGATAAGAGCATAGCGGCCCAACTACCCTCAACACTATTTAGCACCAAACGGGCGTGCGCTAGTTGCGGCACTAGTTTTGCCGAACTTGACCCCCGGCTGTTTTCGTTCAATAGCAAAATGGGTTGGTGTACAGGCTGCCTAGGCACTGGTGTGAAATTTGTTCCTAAGGCATCGCACAAAGATGAGATGGACAGCCTTGCGGCGGAACCGACTGACGATGAGTTAGACGAAACCCAAATCTGCATCAGCTGCCATGGTGATCGTTTAAATCCTGTAGCACTCGCGGTTCGATTAAAAAACAAATCCATCGCGCAGATGACAAGCTTGCCTGTTTCACAAACTGCGCAATGGTTAGTCGACTTAGAACTAACAGGTCGAGAGGCACAGATTGGCCGAGATATTTTGACAGAAATTGCAGGGCGTTTGCGCTTCCTAGACGATGTAGGCCTTGGCTACATCTCTCTAGATCGAAGCGCTCCCACCTTATCGGGTGGCGAAGCGCAACGCATTCGATTGGCAGGGCAACTAGGCTCGACTTTGCAAGGTGTTTGCTATGTGCTTGATGAACCAACCATTGGTTTACACCCACGGGATAACCGAGTATTGCTTGATACTTTAGACAAGCTCAAAGGTCGAGGCAACACCTTAATCGTAGTAGAACATGACGAGGACACCATTGCCAGAGCCGATCATGTCATCGACATAGGCCCCGGTGCTGGGCGCTTAGGTGGCTACATTATTGCCAGCGGTACGGTGGCCGATATCAAAGCCAACCCGAATAGCATTACTGGGCGTATGTTGGCCACGCCGTTAAAGCATTCCAAAGAACCAAGGCGAGCGATTACCAAAGATCACCCAGTAATAGCGCTTCAAGATTCGGTGCTACATAACATTCACGGCATTAACATCAATATTCCACTTGAACGCTTAACCGTCCTTACTGGCGTATCAGGCTCGGGAAAATCCACGGTTGCGCGTGATCTACTTTTAGCCAACTTACAAGGCCTTGTGAGCGCTAAAAATAATCGTAAAGAGCTTCCAAACTTGCTGGGCATGAAAGCCTTAACTGGTTGGGAAGGTATCACCAAAGTTCTCGAAGTTGATCAAACACCGATTGGTAAAACGCCACGTTCTTGCGCGGCGACCTACATTGGTTTTTGGGACCATATTCGAAAGCTGTTCGCCGAGAGTAATGAAGCCAAGTTACGTGGATATGCGGCCAATCGTTTTTCGTTCAATACCGGTAACGGCCGCTGCCCGACCTGCGAAGGTCAAGGCATGCAAACCATCGAAATGAATTTCTTGCCCGATGTAAAAGTGCTGTGTGAAAGCTGCCGAGGTGCACGCTTTAATCGAGAGACACTGGCCATCACCATGCGCGATAAAAGCGTGGGGGATATTTTGGCAATGTCGGTCGATGAGGCGGTCGAATACTTTGCTGCCCATGCCAGTATTCTTCATCCACTCAAACTATTGCAAGATGTTGGCTTGGGTTACCTCACCTTAGGGCAACCTTCACCTACGCTATCGGGTGGCGAAGCGCAACGTATCAAGCTCGTTAGCGAACTCGCCACCTTGCGAGAAACGCCTATCGAAATGCCACGCGAGGCTGCGCAAAATGCCACCAAGCGTGCCGCTGGGCAAGTACGAAAAGCTACGGGTTTGTATGTACTTGATGAGCCCACGGTTGGCCTACACATGGCTGACGTCGAAAAGCTTATTAAAGTATTGCATCGCCTAGTCGATGCTGGAAATACTGTTGTGGTGGTTGAACACAACCTCGACATTTGGGCCACTGCCGATTGGATTATTGATATGGGGCCTGAAGGCGGCACGGGCGGTGGTAAAGTGGTTGCGCAAGGCTCACCACAACAAATCATTAAACCGAAGAAAACGACGGCAACACATACAGAACGCTTACTTTCAGAATTCATTGCATCGAGATAAAAATGACAAATTCAGCCATTACAAAAACAATCGAAACGCTTACAACCTTAGTAGGTTTCGACACAGTGAGCTACAACAGTAATAAAGCCCTCATCGATTGGGCCGCTAACAAAATTGAAGCCGCCGGTGGCGAAGTGTTTGTACAGGAAGGTGACGAGGCTGGCAAAGCAAATCTTTACGCCACCATCGGCCCGCGCGATGTACCGGGTTTGATGCTTTCCGGACACTCCGACGTTGTTCCAGTGACAGGGCAAAATTGGACGAGTGATCCTTTCGCGCTTACTGATAGAAATGGCCGACTGTTGGGCCGTGGTTCTGCCGACATGAAAGGCTTTATTGCCTGCATTATTGAGTCAATTCCTTTGTTTACCGCAAAGACTTTAAAGACACCAATCCACATTGCCTTGTCATACAACGAAGAAAGTAATATGCACGGCATGAAGTTGCTGGCTAAGCATTTCCAGACTGCAAAAATTAAGCCAATCGCTTGTGTTATTGGTGAACCAACTTTAATGAAGGTAGTGGTTGCAAACAAAGGCGCAGCGATTTATCGCGTGAACGTCACCGGGTTTGAAATTCATTCTTCATTGCGCGATCAAGGCGTGAGCGCAGTTGAAATGGCTGCGGAGATGATTGTATTCATCAACAAATTACAGCAACAGCTTAAAGACGCAGCCAGCCACAGCGGTTTCGAGTTCCCCTACAGCAGCGTGCATTGCGGCAAAATCAATGGCGGTACAGCACACAACATCACGGCGAAAGACTGTGAATTTGTTTTTGAGATACGTTCACTACCTGGCGTAAAAACTGCAACAATGCTCGACCCTATCAAAGTCTATGCAGAACACTTAAGCAAGGAAATGCGAAAGATATCCGCGCAATGCGGTATTACCGTGACCGAAATTGTCGACTCACCCAGTTTGGATGAGCATGGCAACACCTACTTAGCGCAGGCCATCATGCCATTGTGTAAAGACAACCAAGTCGGCCGCGTAAGTTTCGGAACGGAAGCAGGTATTTTGCAAGATGCCGGTGTGCCAACTGTTGTTTGTGGGCCAGGCGAAATTCGCGTCGCCCATCAACCTGACGAATACGTTGAAACCGAGCAACTCTCGCGTTGTTTAGACTTTATGCAAGCACTTGCTGAGCAATCAGCGAAGGGCTTTCGCCTTAATTGATAAGCAAAATTATGCTGTAGCTATTTCAGAGATAAATCGCCTAACAGCTTCTTCCACGGCATCGAGTTCGTCCATTAACTGCAAAAATACTGGTGATAACTCAGAAAACGCAACTTGTGCGACCGCGAGCTCTAGCTGCCTTGCAAAATGCCCGGACCTATGCGCGCCTAGCGTCAATAATGAGCCAGCCAAAGAATGCAACCAATGAGCGCTGCAGTTTGCGTCATTACTGCTCACAGCATTCAGCAGTTCGCGCTTAAACTGCGGTAATTGACTAAGAAAAATTGCTGCTAAATCACCCACAGTTTTTAAGTCTAATCCCAGTCGTTCAGCACCAACCTCGGCTTCGAACACGTCGAGCTTAGGGTTAGAAAATACAAATCGATCATTCCATCCCCGAACCCGCGGGTTTGCCAATTGCTTGAAGAAGAGCTCGGATGAAAATGGCTTGATGAGATAGTCATCTACACCTGCCATGATGCAATCTTCACGACCGGCTACTCTTAAAGACCCGCTAATGGCCACAATTTGAGTGCCTAGCACTGAGATGCCAGACTCAATTCGGGCTCGCTCCCACTCGCGCACTTGCTTGGTAACCTGGAGGACCGACAAACCGGGGATCGCAGTACCAATCAGCAAAAGAGCAAACTCTTGACGCGTTGCGAGTTCCAACGCTTCGACGCCATCCATGGCAATCGTTGGCTCAGCGCCTAGACGCTGAACAAGGCGAGTCAAAATCGCTCGGTTAATCGTGTCATCTTCGGCAATTAAAACGCGTTTCCCATTGTATAACTCAGTGGCAAGCGTCAAGTTAGAAACCTTCTCTGCTTCGCCCAAACCAGTGTTCTCATCATTCAATTGTCGGGCCACGGTTGCGCTAAAGAAAAAGGTTGTGCCAACGCCTTCAGTACTGTCCAACCATACATCGCCCTCCATAGCAGTGGCGAGGCTTTTGCAAAGTGACAACCCTAAGCCGGTACCGCCAAATTGCCTTGAAGTGGAATCATCGGCTTGAGCAAATAGCTCGAATACCTTTTTGTGCTTTTCAGGCGCAATACCAATGCCTGAGTCTTTTATCTCAAAAAGCAGATTAGTTTCTTGCGAGTCTTGTTCCTCAATTTCGACCGAGGCGGTTAAACGCACAATCCCGCTAGAAGTGAACTTAAAGGCGTTATCGAGCAGGTTAAACAGCACTTGCTTTAACCTTGTTGGGTCGCCTACTAGTTTGTCTTCTGAGCCAGCTTCGATACCTACTTCGAACCTGAGCCTTTTCTTAAGCGCGACCGCAGAAAAAGCCCGCTTAGCGTCTTCGA
>JAYWIG010000309.1:0-7326 GCA_043789035.1 Betaproteobacteria bacterium | reverse complement strand
TCAGCGCTAAACCTGCCGATTGTCGTGTGTGGTCATCAGGCGTAGCTCCGATGCCGCCACAACTAAATACAACATCGCTCGAAGCGAAGGTTTCTGTCAAAGTAGCAACGCAACGCTGCCTATCGTCGCCTAAGTACTTTACCCAAGAAAGTTGCAAACCACGTGTTCGCATAATTTCTAAAACCTTGGCGAAATGTTTGTCTTGCCTTTTCCCAGAAAGAATTTCATCGCCAATAATAATTAAGCCAAATGTTTTCATGCGTTCGGTAAGTTACGATCTACTCTTAGAGCGGTCAATGAGAAATGCCCGAATGCTAACGCTGACAACACAGGCGTTAGCAAGAAGAGCGGTGGAATGTAATTTAGGAGACCTATGACACCTGCAACCAGCCAGTATTGCTTTGCGTAGTTCTTGGAAATTCTTGATCTTTCATCCTCAGTTGCATGCTCGACCAAACTATCAAAACGCATCACTCTTGAATTCAGCCAAGCCCACCAGAAAAGTGGCACGAGCAAGCCAACCACTGGCACAAACCATAAAGGAATTGTCAGCAAGTAACCAGGAATAAATATCAGCAGAGCGCTTAGCGCATTCCATACGCTTGGTAGTACTGAAAATTTGCCCTGACGCGCCACATCACGATAAGCGCCAGCAGATAAATGACGAATAACGGCGGGCATAGCGAATATCGTGACTATCATCATCGCTGTGGCAAACATTAGCGGAATGAAAACAAAAGCCGTCATTGCCCCGCTGACATAGGTTTTTGCATCGCCAAAGCCCCAACGCTTTAAGATCGAATATAACCAGCCAGTCCCGTCACCAAATACAAAATCACCGATCGCAAGACTAACAGGGGACCAAGCAAAGAAAAGCACCACCCCCCAAAAAACTATCGAAACTAACCAAGGCACAAGCAATAGAGCCAGCATCGAGGGATGAAACTGGCTGCTTGTTGCTCTGCCTATTGCGTTAAAAGCGGCTTTCAAAGAGGCGGTAGGTTTCATCTCAGGCCCTTCCAAATATTCGCTTAATCGCAAAGTATTGTTGATTAAAAAAACCGCCACCGTAATCGGCACCAGTTAGTTGATCACGAATGCCGGTAGGCTGGACAGCAGTGCGAAAATCCGCACTTCGAAAAACAATATCCCAAAACGAAAAAAGCACCCCAAAGTTCACTCCCTTACTACGTCCTTCATGGCCGATGCCGATGCCATGGTGCACACGGTGAAAGCGGGGCCCGACCAAAACATATTGCCCCAAACTTACCATTCGCTGCCATATAACCAATTTCGGTGCCATTGCAGCCAAATCCCAATCGGCATGAGCAATACTTTGAAGGACCCGCGACACCACGACTAAGCCTATAAACTGCTCTGGTGCAACACCGATCAATAAGGCAATCGCGGCGAGAGCAGCATCTCGAATCAAATCTTCTAGCAAATGGTTTCGCTGATCACTCCAATAAGTCATATGCCTTTGGCTGTGATGTACTGCGTGCAGCTCCCACAACCACTGAATGCCGTGCTGGCCGCGGTGAAGCCAATAATCGATGAAATCGAGCACAACTAGATAGATTAGAAAACTTACCAAGGCTTGGTCAGTGATACCCGGAACAAGCTGATCAATATTCATCGCTGGCCAACCAAGTAAGCGCAGCTTGCCTTCGGCCCAGTCAATAGGCGGTGTGAGTAAAGCAAACGCGATAAGTGGGAACAGCCCTAAACGATGTAAAAGCGTGTAAGCAATATCGGTACGCTGTGTAGATTTTTTCTCTGCCGCACTTAAGCCCGAGGTAAGTGCTGCGGAATAGCCAAAATGCTTTTGGGCAAAACCTAGAATCAACGCTAGCAAGGCAACCTCAATCGCACCCACTATGAACCATTCAATGGCATCAAACGCCATTTCGGAATAGCTCATTAGCTCAAAGTGAAAAAGAATTGGTTGAACTATATGTTCATGAATGGAGTTTTGAAGTGCGGCCCACATAGCTAATACCTTAACGGTAATCGGGGTGGTCGCGCAACGTGGCGAAGCAAAAACCCTTTTGCTTCAGGCCAACAATTAAAGGTTCAAGCACGGCAGGTGCCCACGGATCTTTGCGCGACCAAATGCCTAGATGAGCAACGGTAATATCGCCATCTTTCAAGTCTGACAATGCAGCCGTCAATAGCTTTGTATTGGGGTGTGAATCAGAACTTAGCTCATCTCCCAAAAAACCTGCTTTAGCCCAATACACATGCTTGTACCCACATCGAGAAGCAGCAGCCATTACTTCTTCTGCGGCCTTGCCACCAGGGGCGCGCCAAATCGGTAAGAAAGCTTGCGCCGCAGAAGGTCCAATAAACTCAGCAAAGCGAGACTTCACCCTGTTAAGCTCTGTACATAACTGTTGGTTAGACCAAACCAATGCCTTACCTGCGTTCGAACCAAACTGAGGTTTGGCGGCAAGCTGATCGGGCTTAGAAGCTCCCCGAAAATAAACATGGTCAAAGGTATGCGACCCAAACACATGGCCTTGGCTTGCAAGCGACTTCCAGTAGGGCCCCCAGGTCGGGTCAAGAGAGAAGTCACCTTTGACTGTTTTTTCACTAGCAAGAAAGAACGTAGCCTTTACGTCATGCTTTTTTAAGACACTTGCGATTAAGTCCGCTTGGCTCATGCTGCCAGTATCGAAGGTGAAATAAAGCGTTCCACTGGGACAATTTTTTGTACCTTGAGCTATAGCCTTTGACGCGCCCATTGATAAAACTATCGAACAAAGGGCAATGGCAATACAGTTCACAAAACAACGTTTATAAAATCGGTGCACGGTTATGTAAATAAATTCCATGAGGCGAACGACCAACTTCTATTTGCTTGATTACTTTTCGCTCCGCCAAACTCACCACGGAGACCGTTTTGGCCCATCGAGATGTAACCCACATGAATTTACCATCGGCTGTAATTTCCATGCAATCAGGCCCGCCAGCAACCGGGATTTGTTCGACAACTTCCATGGTTTGCATATCAACTTTGGTCACTCGGTTGTCTACTCTATTCGATACAAATACGTGCCGCCTATCGCCTAGGCCACGAAAGTTATGAGCGCCTTTACCGGTAACAATTTTTTTTACCGTTTTTTGAGTGCGCCAATCAATCACCTGCACATAGTTTTCGCCCATGATCCCAACCATCAAATATTTATCATCAGGAGTAACAAGAATACCTGCTGGCTGTTTACCAACTGCCATTTTCCAAGCAACCTCACCTTTGATCAGATCGATGGCAGCAATTTCGTTGCTGTCTTGCAAGGTCACGAAGGCCAGCTTGCTATCGCTTGAAATCCACACATGGCTAGGGGCCTTCGCAATTGGTACCCTCTTGATTAACTGCAGATTCTCGCCTTCGGTCCGGTAGATATCAACTCTGTTCAATCGGAGTGCGATCGACACAAATAATTTTTGATCTGGCGAAAAAGCGAGCTGGTAAGGGTCGTCGATGTTGCGTACGTGCCGCAATACCTTGCCCGACATCGGATCGACAAAATGCATATCGTTGCTTGTTGCATTTCCTACTATTAATTGCTTTCCATCAAGCGAAGGGTACAGGTGATGAGGTTCTTTACCCACGTTGACTCTGCCAATTTCGGTGAACGTGGTTTGGTCAATTAGCGACAACGATGCATCTCTAGAATTCAAAACAATCGCCGGGCCTAGAACTATGGGCGCAACTAATGTGGGAACTAATGGGGCAACTGAGGGCGCACCGACTTTGGCAGCTGCCGGAGCAGTTTGCGCTGATGATTTCACTGAAGAAAACAAGGCGGCTACAGTGATCAGCGACAATAACGACTTGAGAAATATTTGTTTCATGCTTGAATTGTACGGTTTTGCCACCGCGCCCATGACGAAGTCCCTTAAAAATGCTTGCAGTTCTTGAAGTAACAGCGCCAGTTTTTGCGCTTATCTTTGCTGGTTTCTTAGCCCCTAGACTCAAACTATTGCCCGAGAGCGGTGTTGCGGGCATTAACGCATTTGTGTTTTACTTCGCTTTGCCTGCAATGCTGTTTAAGGTGGTTACCCAGCAGCCACTCGCAAGTTTTAACTCGCCACGATTTGTTTTGGCCTACAGTCTCACCGGCTTAATTGTTTTTGGGTACATGCTTTTAATTTCTAGGCCGGTGCACGGCTTAAAGCAAAGCGTTGTTTTTGGCCTTAACAGCGCCCATGGTAACGTGGGTTATCTAGGCGTTGCCTTAGTTACCGAGCTGGCTTACCACGGAGGCGCTGCAGGCAAAGGCTTGGGCACCGGCATCCTCGCCCCTATCGTGCTTGTGATTATGTGCGATATTTTAGTAGTCATCGTACTCGGCATAGCATGCTTAGAATGGGCCAGACAGCAGGAGAATCGCCGGGAGATGCTCATGCTCGAAGGCAATGAAGCACAAATACCTAGTCGCTGGAAACTACTGGTTTCTGTGCCCTTAGGCATATTAAAAAGCCCACTGGTGTTTTCAATTCTCGGCGGTCTGTTCTACTCCCTATTGCATGAAAACACAGGTATAAATCTGTGGCAACCGGCAGAAACGGCTATTCGAATATTGGCAGCAGCAGCTGGGCCATGTGCACTATTTGCGATAGGCGCGTCGCTGGGCGACAAAAAAATAAGCCTCGATGGCGAAGTGATCGCACTCACATTGGCCAAGCTTGTCATCCACCCAATCATCGCCGCAGTGATGCTTTTTCTAGTTTTCAAAGTCGACAAAATGACGGGTGCCGTTGGCGTTTTGGCGGCGAGTTTACCGGCTGCAAGCAATACATTCATCATAGCAGAGCGCTATGGCGCGCGCAGCGCACCCCTAGCTCAAGCGATTTTGGTGGGAACCCTTTTCGGGGTAGCCACTGTTACGTTTTTTATTTGGGTTCTTGGCCTACGTTAACGTGGTTCAGCGAACTAAACCCGCTCAAGAATTACCGCGATACCTTGCCCAACACCAATGCACATTGTGCAAAGCGCATAACGACCGCCAGACACATGCAATTGGTTGACCGCAGTAGTCGCCAATCGAGCACCAGACGCTCCGAGGGGATGACCTAAAGCAATCGCGCCGCCATTTGGGTTCACACGAACATCATCATCGGCCAGACCAAGCTCCCGCAAAACCGCTAGGCCTTGGGCAGCAAACGCTTCGTTCAGCTCGATAACATCGATTTGGTTTAGCGTCAAACCCGTCAATGCTAGTACCTTCTGGGTTGCAGGAGCGGGGCCAATGCCCATAATTCGAGGGGCGACGCCTGCTGTTGCCATACCAACAACCCGTGCACGTGGTGTGAGGTTATGGGTTTTTAGTGCGGCTTCAGACGCAACCAAAATTGCGCAGGAACCATCATTTACCCCACTCGCATTGCCTGCCGTTACCGTACCGTCGGGTCTGACTACCCCCTTGAGTTTTGCCAGCGATTCAAGCGAGGTATCTCGGGGATGCTCATCTTGAGTAACAACAATCTCGTCACCCTTCTTTTGTGCAATGCTTACCGGTGTGATTTCGCCGTTGAAAAAACCACGCTTTTGCGCAGCGACAGCCTTTTGTTGTGAGGAGAGCGCCATGCGATCTTGTGCTTCGCGCTCGATCTTGTAATCAGTTGCAACGTTCTCAGCAGTTTCAGGCATGGAATCAACGCCATACTTTTCTTTCATCAGCTTATTGATGAAGCGCCAGCCAATCGTGGTGTCGTACACCGCGTTTGTGCGAGAAAATGCGCTCTCCGCTTTTGGCATCACGAATGGGGCTCGGCTCATACTTTCCACGCCACCTGCAATCATCAATTGCGCTTCGCCAGATTTGATGGCCCTTGAGGCAGTACCCAGCGCATCAAGACCTGAGCCACATAGGCGATTGATGGTTGCCCCCGGTACTGAAAATGGCAAACCGGCAAGCAACGAAGCCATATGAGCAACATTGCGATTATCTTCACCCGCTTGGTTGGCACAGCCATAGATCACGTCGGCAACCGCAGCCCAATCCAAGTTTGGATGTTTAGCCATCAGGGCGCGAATCGGAATAGCACCTAAATCATCGGTTCGTACACTTGAAAGCGCACCGCCGTAGCGGCCAATTGGAGTTCTGAGGGCGTCGACAATGTAGGCTTGAGTCATGATTAGTTTGCGTAGTGGTCATTAAATGAATTGAATATCTGAGAGCGTTTCGAGTTCAGCTTTACTTAAGCCAGGCACGGCTTCAACAAGATAAAACCCTTGGGGAGTTACATCGATAACGGCAAGATCGGTATAAATTCGGCTAACGCAACCTAAGCCCGTAACCGGATAACTGCATTTAGCGACGAGCTTACTTTGACCCGCTTTGGTGAGGTGCTCCATCATGATCCAAGTTTGTTTTGCACCAACCGCTAAATCCATAGCACCGCCAACGGCAGGTATATCGTCTTTACCGCCCGTGTGCCAATTAGCCAGATCGCCTGTGGCTGACACTTGGAAAGCACCTAGAACTGCAATATCAAGATGGCCAGCACGCATCATCGCAAACGAATCGGCGCTATGAAAAAACGCACCGCCAGCAAGCAAGGTCACAGGTTGCTTACCCGCATTAATCAGATCAAAATCTTCTAGCTCTTTAGCAGGTGCAGGGCCCATTCCTAGCAAACCGTTTTCGCTCTGCAAAAAGACTTCTTTGCCCGCTTCGAAATGGTTAGCCACCATGGTCGGAAGCCCTATGCCCAAATTCACATAGGCTCCCTCGGGGATATCTCGAGCGACTCTAGCCGCCAATTGGTTACGATTCATTTTTTCGAATTTTGGCTTTTGATCACTCATTCTTTTACTCCGGAGGCAACTGTTGCACTTCTTGGAACCTGAACCACTCGCTGCACAAAAATGCCTGGCGTAATAACCGATTCAGGGTCAAGCGCACCTAATTCAACAATTTCATGCACCGATGCAACTGTCGTTTTAGCAGCCATCGCCATCACGGGGCCAAAATTTCGAGCGGCCATTCTGTAGGTGAGATTGCCCCAACGATCACCCTTCTCGGCCTTAATCAGAGCAAAGTCGGCGTGAATTGGCGCCTCTAAAACGAACATCTTGCCGCCAATCTCGCGCACTTCTTTACCTTTGGCTAAATCAGTACCAAAACCGACTTGGGTAAAAAAGCCACCTATGCCAGCACCTGCAGCGCGAATGCGCTCGCTTAAGTTACCTTGAGGCACAAGCTCTAATTCAACCGCACCGCTGCGATATAAGCCATCGAATACATAGGAATCGGCTTGGCGAGGAAATGAGCAAATGATCTTTTTGACCTTGCCGGCTTTTAGCAAAGCGGCCAAACC
>JAYWIG010000308.1:0-7343 GCA_043789035.1 Betaproteobacteria bacterium | reverse complement strand
GATGCGAATTTTGCTTATTGAAGATGATTTAAACCTCGGAGTTAGCCTTAAAGCTAGTTTGGTAGCCGAACGTTACTTGGTTGACTGGGTGCAGACCTGTAACGCTGCCCATTTGGCCATTGCTCAAGCCGATTTTGATTTGGTGATTCTCGATATTGGTTTACCCGATGCAAGCGGATTAAGTTTTTTAACCACGTTAAGGAAAGAACAAGCTGCGGATCTGCTCCTTCCGGTTTTGATCGTGACAGCAATGGATAGCCTGCGAGATCGCGTAACTGGATTAGATGCTGGTGCAGACGACTACTTGGTTAAACCATTCATGCTCGACGAATTGTTGGCTAGAGTTCGAGCGCTCATTCGACGCAGAACTGGAGCCGCGAGTAACCTAGTGCAACATGGGCGCTTAAAGCTCGATCTGGTAGCAAGAAAAGCCTTGGTAGAAGGCGCTGTGATCGACTTTTCAGATCGAGAGTTTGCAGTGCTTGAATTGCTGGTGCTCAGAGCAGGGCGGCCGGTGAACAAAGAGCAAATTCAAAGTAGCCTAGAGTCGATGGAAGCAAATATTACGACTAACGCCATCGAAGTTTATATCCATCGAGTTCGTAAAAAACTTGCGCCTATCGGCATTAATGTGAAAACGCTTAGAGGCCTCGGTTACTGCTTAGATCGAAGTGTGGGTTGATGGTTGTTCGTTTTTTTGAATGGATGCTGGCGCCGCTCGTTTTTGTCTGGCTGGTAAGTTTTGGCGCGACGTTTTTTGCGGCGAGGGCAAGTGTCGATAAATCCCACGACGGCCGGTTGCTTTCTATATCTACGCTATTAAACACCGAATGGCAAGAAGCGAAGAAAAAGGGTAAGCCGCAAGAATTCCCGTCTGCCGAGACATTGCGGTGGTTAAGCGCAAGTAACCTTAGCCCATATCGCTATGCGATTGTTGATTCGCAATGGGTCAAGTTATCCGGTGATGATGAACTAGTTGAAGCTGCCCGACACCCGACTTTCCTTCAGTCAAGTTCTGATAACGTGGCGCGATCTAACGTTTTTATCGATGGCGTTTTATATCGCATGATCGAGGTGAGCGCCAGCGCTAAGGAAATCATCGTTTTAGCCCACAACCGTGCGGAAGATGACGCATTGGTTCGAAACATTGTGTTATTCGAGGCGATTCCACAAGCGCTGATTTTACTCATGGCAGGTTTCTTGGTGGCCTACGGTTTAGCGTATGTGACAAAGCCATTGGCACAAATTCAATCAATGTTGGCGCAGCGCAGTGCCGATCGGCTGGACCCAATCCCGCTGGCTAAGTCCGAATTGCCTGTGGAGCTTGAACCTTTTTTAGACGGAGTAAATGGCTTATTGAATCGACTAGACCTTGCAATGACTGCGCAGCGCCGTTTTATTGCCGACGCTGCACACCAACTCCGAACACCCGTTGCAGCGATCTTAAACGAAAGCCAACTTATCTCACGGCTTTCTTCGCCAGCGGAGAAAGAGGCTGCGATTGCTCGATTAAAAGCAATTTCTGAACGCACTAGCCGCCTAGTTACACAGTTGCTATCGTTGGCCAGAGCAGAGTCTTCAACGGTAAGCTCGACATTCGAGATTGTTGATCTATGCCATCTGACCGAGTTAGTGGCAGTCGATACTTCATCAGTTGCATTGGAAAAAAATATTGATTTCGCCCTCGATTTGCGGCAGCCCACATGGATGCATAAAGCCGACACCACGTTGATAGGTGAAATGGTGCGCAATTTAATTGACAACGCTTTTTGCTATACACCGCAAGGCGGGCAGGTGATCTTGAGTGTGAACCCAAGTGCAAAACAAATAGCCATTGATGATTCAGGCCCTGGCATTCCCGAAAACGAGCGAGAGGCCGTGCTAGCTCCTTTCGTTAGGGGTGCAAGTTCTACACCTGAAAATTGGGCAAATGGTTCAGGGCTTGGCCTAGCCATTGTTAGTGAAGTGGTGCTCTTGCACAATGCGGTCTTAGTCATCGAGGATTCCGCATTAGGTGGAGCTCGCCTAGTTGTAAGCTTTCGTTAAGTTTGGGGTAAGACCTTCGTAAGCGTTACCCCCTAAGCTGTTTTCTCTTATTACAAGGAGACACCAGCAATGGCATCAACACCAGCGGCGGTCGCAGACCGTCCAATGACACCTGAGGAAAAGAAGGTCATCTTCGCATCCTCTTTAGGCACCGTTTTCGAATGGTATGACTTTTATTTGTACGGCTCTTTAGCTGCCGTTATTGCCAAGCAATTCTTCGCTGGCCTTGATCCAACCTCTGCCTATATTTTTGCTTTGTTGGCTTTTGCCGCAGGTTTCTTGGTCCGTCCTTTTGGCGCCATCGTGTTTGGTCGCTTGGGCGACATGATTGGCCGTAAATACACCTTCTTGGTCACTATTTTGATCATGGGTGTGTCTACGTTTATCGTTGGTTTACTTCCTAACTATGCTTCAATCGGTGTGGCAGCTCCAATTATTTTGGTTGCGCTGCGCATGCTTCAAGGCTTGGCATTAGGTGGTGAGTACGGCGGCGCGGCAACCTATGTGGCAGAGCATTCGCCACAGGGCAAGCGAGGCTTGTACACGGCTTGGATTCAAACCACTGCAACTCTTGGTTTGTTCTTGTCACTGATCGTCATCTTGCTGTGCCGTGAGTTCACTGGAGCAGACTTTGAAGTATGGGGCTGGAGAATTCCTTTCTTGATGTCTGCCATCTTGTTAGGCGTATCGGTATATATTCGTTTGTCGATGAATGAATCACCCGCCTTCCAAAAGATGAAAGCTGAAGGTAAAACTTCAAAAGCGCCTTTGACAGAATCATTCGGTCAGTGGAAAAACTTGAAGATCGTAATCATCGCATTGTTAGGTTTAACTGCGGGTCAAGCGGTGGTTTGGTACACAGGTCAGTTTTACGCTTTGTTCTTCTTGACGAGTATTGTGAAGATGGACCCTAAGACTGCGAACATCTTGATCGCAACCGCTTTGGTTTTGGGAACACCGTTCTTCATTTTCTTTGGTTGGTTGTCTGACAAGATCGGCCGCAAACCAATCATCATGGCAGGTTGTTTAATTGCTGCGGCATCGTATTTCACGATTTTCCCAGCGTTGATGCATTACGCTAACCCGAGTTTGGAAGCCGCTCAGAAATCTTCAAAAGTGGCGGTTGCTGCGGACGGTGTTTCATGCTCCTTCCAAGGTAGCCCAATTGCGCGCGAAATTCACTTTGTTACACCGTGCGATATTGCTAAACGTACCCTCGCACAATCTTTTATTCCGTATGTGAATACAAACGTTGCAGCAGGTACGCCAGCAACCATTACTATTGGCGACAAGGTGATAACTGCACCAACTGCAAAGTTGAATGCTAAAGGCGACGCGTTTGATCCTGATAGTGCTAAAGCAATCGCAGCGTTTAAGAAGGAAGTTGGCGAAGCGGCTAAAGCTGCTGGTTTGACTGCTAAGGCTGACGAGTCCAAGATCGACAAGGTCATGGTTACTTTGCTGCTTTTCATCCTTGTGATTTTCGTGACCATGGTTTACGGGCCAATCGCAGCGATGCTGGTTGAAATGTTCCCAACCCGTATTCGCTATACGTCGATGAGCTTGCCATACCATATCGGTAACGGTTGGTTTGGTGGCTTGTTGCCTACTACTGCGTTTGCGATGATTGCTGCAACTGGTGATGTGTACTATGGTTTGTGGTACCCAATCGTTGTGGCGCTCGGCACATTTGTAATCGGTATGATTTTCGTTCGCGAAACCAAAGACGTTGATATTTACGCTAAGGATTAAACGCGATGATTAAGTACATTATTGGATTCGCGATTTTTGCTGGCCTTGGGCTATGGCTCCTCAATAGAGGTGGCGCAGACATCGATCTAGGCGGCGAGAAGCATGATACGGGCTCTGCCACGCATCAAGCTCCGGAACCAAAGAAGTAGCGGTTTCAAAGTCGTACTTCGACATTGAATTAGGGCCACAAGAGGTTTTCTTCTTGTGGCCTTGTTACATTCGAATACAACCGTGGCTTCGCGGTGACAATTTCATGTCGCCTGTTAGTTAACTTATCGCGTTAAATGAGCACAACCCTAAAAAAAGGAAAGTGCCATGAGATTCGAAAACCGGTTCGGTATGCCTGTTAAAGCAATTGCTGCTGTTGCGGTGGTAGCGTCGGCATTATTGGGTGGTTGTGCCGTTGTGCCTGGGCCTTATGGGCCTCACGTCGTGGGGCCACGAATCGTCGTTGCGGCCCCTGCGCCTGTGTATGTTGCCCCAGCGCCGGTTTATGTTGCGCCGCCGGTTTATTACTATGGCCGTGGCGGTTATTACCACCAGCCTCGCTACGGCGGTTGGTATCGTTAAGCTGCAGCGTTATTCGACTTTATAAATGCTGATGAACACATGGCCCGGGAACCTAGCGCCAGTTCCCAGAAAAATGCTTTCTGTCATCCATTGCAATGAGAGGCTGGAGACTTCAAAGGTTGGTACGCAGCGAAAGTAAATTTCAGCAGGGTCCGCTGGTTCACCCCGAACAAGCTTGGCTATGTTTTCTGCGCTACCTCTTCGCAAAGCATGGTTTTGTACAAATATGTGCTCACCGGAATCTAGTTCAATCATGTAGCGTGCGTCTAAGTCAGCGCTAGTTTCGGATACGATAATTTGGAAATCGGCACCAGCGGCAAGAATCTTGCCGTTAAGAAGTGGGCCGGTGATTGTTCCTCCTGCGATTGGGATGATTCTGCGTATTCCTCGACTATTTAGGCCGACAACCTTACCAGCTTCAATCGGCTTACCCACAATCACCTTTAGATCGGCAACATGGGTTAGATGAGGGGCGGCAAGTGACATTTTGGGTTTACTTTTTTCATGAAAACAGAGAGGTGATGGTAAACCAAGCTTTGCATTGGGCGATACCAGAGCAGAGCTCTCGGAATTGTGTCAATTTAAATTGACATAAAGTCATGTAAGTTGTAAATTACGTACATGCACACATCCACTCAAGATATTCGTGTTGTCATCGTAACGATGGACACGCATTTAGCCTCTGCAACCTCTAGAGCCCGCACGAAGTTAGCTAGGCAGTATCCCGGTTTGTCCCTGTCGATGCATTCTGCGTCTGAGTGGAGTTCGCAACCTAAGGCGCTAGAGCGATGTATTAGTGATATCGAACACGGCGATATTGTTGTGGCAACAATGCTGTTTCTTGAAGATCACTTCTTGCCACTTTTGCCTGCTTTAGAGGCTAAGCGCGATAACTGCGACGCGCTGGTGTGCGCTATGTCGGCAACCGAGGTTACTAAGCTCACGAAAATGGGCAAGTTTGACATGAGTAAGCCGGCGTCTGGGCCGATGGCAATGCTCAAAAAACTTCGAGGCGATAAAAAAGATAAGGCCGCGACGGGCGGCGCACAACAAATGAAAATGTTGCGCAGGTTGCCGCAGATGTTGAAGTTTATTCCTGGTACTGCACAAGATGTGCGCGCTTATTTCCTGTCGTTGCAATATTGGTTAGGTGGTTCCGAAGACAACATGGTGAACATGGTGAGCTTCTTAATTGATCGCTATGCCGATGGCCCTCGTAAAGTTTTGCGTGGCCTAACTAAAGTGGGAGCTCCTGTTGAGTACCCCGAGTTAGGTTTGTATCACCCTAGAATGTTGGGGCGGTTATCTGAAAACATTGATGACTTGCCCTCGTCCAATAAAGGGCAGGGCAAAGTCGGTATTTTATTACTGCGTTCTTATTTGTTGTCGGGCAATGCAGGGCACTATGATGGCGTTGTCGCAGCAATGGAGGCTAAGGGCTTACAAGTAGTGCCGGTGTTTGCTGCTGGCTTGGATTCACGGCCAGCGATCGAAAAGTACTTTATCAAAGACGGTCTCACTACCGTAGATGCCGTTGTGTCGCTTACGGGTTTTTCCCTAGTCGGTGGCCCAGCCTACAACGATGCAAAGGCGGCCGAAGAAGTTTTGGCGAAACTCAATGTGCCGTACATAGCAGCACACCCAGTTGAATTTCAAACCCTAGATCAGTGGGGCAGCTCCGAACGTGGTTTGCTGCCTGTGGAAAGTACCATTATGGTGGCTATTCCTGAGCTAGATGGCGCGGTTAGTCCCACAGTGTTTGGCGGTCGCCCCGGTGCCGATGGTGTCACCTGCACCGGTTGTCATTTTGCTTGTACTTTCACCAAGACCGATACTGCACAAGACATGCATTCTTGTCCGGAGCGCGCTCAAATGTTGGCCGCTAGGGTTTCTAAGCTAGTGGCTTTGCGTAGAAGCGAACATGCAGATCGGAAAGTTGCAATCGTGCTGTTTAACTTTCCGCCCAATGCAGGTAACGTCGGTACGGCAGCATTCTTAGCAGTGTTCGAGTCGCTCTTTGAGACTTTAAAGGCAATGAAATCGCAGGGCTATACCGTCGACTTACCCGTCGATGTTGATGCGATGCGCGACAGCATTCTCTACGGTAACGCTTCAATGTTTGGCGCTGACTCCAACGTGCATCTTCAAATTCCAACCGACGATCATGTCAAGCGTGAGCCTTGGTTAAAAGAAATTGAAGCGCAATGGGGGCCGGCACCAGGCAAGCAACTATCCAACGGTACCTCGATTTTCGTACTCGGCAAGCAGTTTGGAAACGTGTTAGTTTCAGTGCAGCCAGCTTTCGGCTACGAGGGTGATCCAATGCGATTGCTGTTCGAAAAAGGCTTTGCGCCTACCCACGCGTTTTCCGCTTTCTATCGCTATTTGAGAGAAGACTTTAACGCCACTGCTGTGCTGCATTTTGGTACGCATGGTGCGCTTGAATTTATGCCTGGTAAGCAGTCGGGAATGTCTGGTGCTTGCTGGCCTGATCGCATGATTAATGACCTGCCGAATATCTACCTTTACGCAGCGAATAATCCATCAGAAGGTGCGCTTGCCAAGAGGCGCTCCGGTGCAACGCTGGTAAGCTACCTTACACCGCCTTTGACTCAGGCGGGCCTTTATAAAGGCTTACTCGATCTAAAAGCTTCGATTGATCGCTGGCGTACGGGCATGCCAGAAAATGCGAATAGCCGCCAAGAGTTGATTGAACTGATTCGTGCGCAGGCCTTAGAGCTTGAGCTAATAACAGGTAAAGCTGATTGGTCTAATCCAGAACAGGCCATCTTCGCACTCACCACGTCTGTGTTGGAGGTTGAGCATGCCTTAGTACCGCACGGACTACATGTGGCTGGCAAGCCATTAGAGCCTGCTCATCGAATTGATATGTTGATGGCAATGGCAGAGTCCTCAATGACGCAGCCTCCTGAACATGCTGCGATTGAAGCACTGGTGAAGGGTAAATCGATTGA
>JAYWIG010000307.1:0-7438 GCA_043789035.1 Betaproteobacteria bacterium | reverse complement strand
TACCCCACAAAACCTATCCGCCTTGTCGTGCCTTTCACTCCGGGTGGCACTACCGATATTCTTGCTCGTGCCATAGGCCAAGAGCTCAGCAAAGCTTGGGGCCAGGCCGTAGTGGTTGAAAACCTGCCCGGTGCCGGTGGCAGCATTGGTGCCGATAAAGTGGCAAAAGCCCCTGCTGATGGCTACACCTTATTGATGGGGCATATTGGCACCTTGGCGGTAAATCCGAGCTTGTATCCGAAGCTACCTTACAACCCTGTGAAAGATTTCGCTGCCGTGGCTTGGGTGGCCAGAGTGCCGAATATATTGGTGGTTCATCCATCGACACCAGTGAAAGATTTCAAAGAATTCTTGGCGTGGTTGAAAGTGAACCCTGGCAAGCTGAACTATGGTTCGGGAGGTAATGGCAGTGCCGCGAACCTATCGACTGAGTATTTCAAAATGCAAACGGGTACCTCGATTGTTCATGTACCTTATCGGGGTACGATTCCCGCTGTGACCGATTTGATTAGCGGGCAAATTCAAGTAATGTTTACTGGGGCACCAGCCGTATTGAGCCAAATTAAAAGCGGGCAGCTACGGGCCTTGGCTGTTTCTTCGCCCACACGGTTGGATGTGCTGCCAGATTTACCGACAGTGGCGCAAGCCTCAGGCATTAAAAACTTCGAGGCGGATCAGTGGTACGGTGTCGTTGCCCCTGCAGGAACGCCGCCTGAGATTATTACCAAACTTAACGCTAAGATTAACGAAGTGCTTGCTAGTAACGAATTGCGGACTCGATTGAACAATGAAGGGGCTATTGCAACGCCTTCGACCCCTGCGATATTCTCACGATTAATTGAAAGTGAAATTGTTCGGTGGAAACCGGTGATGAGTTCGGGGCGGGTGAAGGCGGACTAAGGCAGACTGAGGTAGATTAAGGCAGATAAAAAAGAAAGTAGATCTAAGATGTTAAAACGATTCTTGATAAATTCTGTGTTGATAGTTTCGATGGGCTCAATGGCGCACTTAGCGCTTGCACAAACAGCCTACCCCACGAAGCCTGTGCGTATCATGGTGGGCGCCAATGCAGGTGGTGGTACAGACATCATCGCACGTATGCTGGCCGAGAAATTTTCAGAGACATTCAAGCAGCAGTTTGTGATTGAAAACCGCGCAGGAGCTTCGAACACGATTGCAGCGGATATGACGGCAAAAGCGGCGCCGGATGGCTATACCCTGCTGGCAGCAACGAATACTGGCCAAGCGATTGCGCCACATTTAATCAAATTAAGTTTCGATCCATTGAAAGATTTGATTCCGATTGGATTGATCGTAACAGTGCCCAATGTACTCGTCGTTGGGCCCAATGTGCCTGCGAAAGATACTGCGGAGTTAGTTGCTCTGATGAAGGCTAAACCGGATGACTATAAGTTTGCCTCGTCAGGTGTCGGGAGTACTCAGCATATAGCCGGTGAAGCATTTAAAAACATCACGGGCACTAAGATGATTCACATTCCTTACAAGGGAAGTAGTCAAGCGCATCTTGATCTGATTTCTGGGCAAGTACAGGTGATGTTCGATACAACTTCATCGGCGATGGCGCAAATAAAAGCGGGCAAGCTTAAGCCACTTGCGATCACTGTGCCTGCAAGGTCAAAAGAGTTGCCGAACGTGCCGACGATTGCCGAGGCGGGTTTTCCTGCTGCCGAAATGGCGACTTGGTACGCTTTGTATGCTACTGCGGGTACACCTGCCGATGTCGTTGCTAAGCTGAGTGCAGAGCTCACGCGGGTTGTGGCCTTACCCGATATTCAAACCAAGCTTAGAGGTTTAGGTGGCGAACCCGGCATGATTAGCCGAGAGCAATTGGCGACCATGCAACGTGCAGAGTCGGAACGATTTGGTAAATTAATTCGCGATGCGGCGATTAAGTTAGATTAATGAATGAACCAAAAATCGATGAGTAAAAAACCAAGAATTGCGCTAGTAATTGGGGACCCTGCTGGCATTGGCCCAGAGTTAATTGCGAAACTATTGGCAGAGCCGGAAACAAGCGCAATGGCCGATATCGTTTTGATCGGTTCGCAAGCTGTGATGGGGCCGAGTTATGACATGCATCAATGGCTAGGTGTAAACGAGTCAGGTTTTGAGCGAGGGGTTGCGGGCCACGATAACGGTAGCTTCATGCTCGCAATGCTGCAAGAAGGCTTAAAGCTCATTGCGCAAGACAAGGCTGACGCACTTTGCTTTGCACCGTTAAACAAAGGCGCTTTGCGTGCTGGCGGCATGACGCATGAAGACGAGTTACGATGGTTTGCCGAACAGCTCATGCATACGGGTACTTGTGGTGAGTTAAACGTCTTAGAAAACTTATGGACGTCACGTGTTACGTCGCACATTGCGCTCAAAGATGTCAGTCGGCACGTTACCTCTGATGGAGTGGCTCGAGCGATTCAGATGATTTACGAAGCGCTAAAAAAATCGGGCAAAGCTTCACCTCGAATTGCGGTGTGTGGCTTGAATCCACACAACGGAGATGGCGGTAACTACGGTCGAGAAGAGATTGACGTTATTGCTCCAGGTATCGAGTTAGCAAAGGCTGGCGGTATTCATGCGGATGGGCCGTTCCCAGCAGATACAATTTTCGTAAGAGCTAGAGGTGGCGCATATGACGGCATTGTCACCATGTATCACGATCAAGGCCAGATCGCGATGAAGCTCATGGGTTTTGAGAAGGGCGTCACGGTACAAGGCGGATTACCCGTGATTGTGACAACGCCTGCGCATGGCACTGCCTATGATATCGCCGGGCGCGGTATTGCCAATGTGGGCGCTATGCGCAATGCTTTTTACCTGGCGTGCGCAATGGCGGCACAGTAGTTACAACGATGTGCGTAAAGTCCATATCTCCGGAAACAACACCACGTCGAGCATCTTCCGTAAGTAGCTTACATCACCAGTGCCACCGGTGCCTCGTCATAAAGAGAAGGAGCATTGAACGCGGTTTCGACGATAGCAAGTAAGTCTGCTCTATGTGAGTGGGGTTTAAGCAAGGCGCTATGTAAATCATTGGCGGCTATACAGCGAATGGCGGCAGTCAGTTCGTGGAGTAGCAACTTCATCCACAATTCGATCGTTTGATGCTGTACGATAAATAGCATTTCATTATGGCCGGCTAATAGTGGTGCTTGCGCACCCAGAATCGCGTCGAGTTGGAGCTAGTCGCCATAGCTCATAGATTGCTTGAAATCGAGCTTGGCGCCGTCGACAGTATGCTGGTTTGTTGTGTTCATAGATGGCAAGTTAGCATTGACGCAAAGACCATGGTGTCGATTAATTCCAACGAAAGATTGATGCGATGCGGATGTTTAGAAGTGCGGTAGTAGCTTTAATTACGGTGTTTGCCAATGTTGCGATGGCGCAGACTTCCACTTGGCCGAATAAAACAATTCGGTTTGTCGTCCCATTTGCTCCCGGAGGTGCCAACGATCTGATGGCCAGATCGGCTGCCTTGGCTGCGCAACAACATCTTGGCCAAACCATTGTGATTGAAAATCGCCCAGGTGCTGGCGGCTCGATTGGGTCTGATGCCGTTGCGAAAAGCGCCCCGGATGGCTATACGTTTTTGATTAGTGCTTCAGGGGTGATTTCGAATTCGATGATAAAGAAAAATATGCCATTCCAAGACAGTGATTTAGTGCCTGTTGCGATGATTGCTTTAGCGCCATCGGTAATTGTTGTTGCGCCAAACTCGCCCTATAAAACTCTAAAGGATTTAGTTGAAGCATCGAAGACAGGGCCAGGGTTGCATTTTGCAACTGCAGGTACAGGCAGCACACCTCACTTTGTGGCTGAGATGCTCAACACGAAGTATGGCGCCAAGCTAGACCCCGTTCCCTACAAGAGTGGCTCTGAATCGACGACTGCCTTAATTGGTGGGCAAATTGCTGCGACATCCGAAGCGAGTATTGTTTCGCTCAATTATTTGAAGAGTGGCAAACTCAGGGCACTTGCTACAACATGGGTAAAACGTATTGACGCCTATCCAAATTTAAGTACTGCCATTGAGCAAGGTTTTCCTGACATTCGAATTGCACACTGGGCTGGTCTACATGCGCCTAAAGGCACGCCAGTGGAGATTCTCGACAAGATGGCGGCTGCTATTGAGGCGGGCATGAAATCGCAAGCTGTAGTTGATCGCCTTACGCCATTAGGTATTCAACCCATGGGCGGTACGCGTGTGGAATTTGAGAAATTTGTTGATGCGGAACGTGCGCGCTTGGGATCGATTGTTCGCGCCTCAGGGATGAAAGAAGATTGATGTCGAGGGCTGAGCGTTTGCTTGAACTCATGCAAGTACTGCGTGGTTATAAGCGAGCAGTCACCAGTGAAAAGTTGGCGAGCAAGCTTGGAGTTAGTGCGAGAACAATCTATCGAGATATCGCATCATTACAAGCTCAAGGTGCGGATATCCAAGGTGAGCCTGGTTTGGGTTACGTATTGAAACCGGGCTTTACGCTGCCGCCACTGATGTTTACTCAAGATGAGATTGAGGCCTTGGTATTAGGTTCTAGGTGGGTAGGTGAAAGTGCCGATCATGAACTGGCTGCTGCCGCTAAGCAGGTAATGAATAAAATATCAGCAGTATTGCCTACTGAACTACGCATTGCGTTAGAAACTTCGGCTTTGCTGGTTGGACCTCAAGATAATGAGCTTTATATTCAAAGAAACCTTACTTTGCTGGGTGTTCGGCGTGCAATTAACCAAGAGTGTAAGTTGAGGATTATGTATGCTGATGTTAAAGGGGAAGAGTCCAAGCGCACTGTTTGGCCTTTTGCATTGGGCTTTTTTAATGATCTGCAGATGATGGTTGCTTGGTGCGAAATTCGTGAAGATTATCGACACTTCCGGATTGATCGCATTGTTGCATTGCACCCAAGCAAGTCGCGCTACCCAAGACGCCGTTTGGAGATGCTCAAAGACTGGCGTAAACGTGAAGGCATTACGGATACCAGTGAAGGCTACTGACAGAAACTGTCAGTGCTTGCGCCTAAACTACTTGCTCTACTTGATGAACAAATGGAGAAGTATTCATGTCGAAATATTGGATAGCGGTGGCATGCGCTGAACATGTCAGGCGGGGGCGCACTGAAGGATTCATGCAAGTGAATCATGGCAAGGCTGCACCACTCAAGCGTATGAAACCAGGCGATTATATTGTGTATTACTCGCCATCAGAGCAATTCGGATCGAAACAACCTTATAAACACTTTACGGCTTTGGGGAAGATCTGTGACAAGGAGCCGTATCAGGGTGACATGGGGCCTGGCTTCAAACCATTTCGACGTGATGTTGATTGGCGTAAGACTCGTGAGGCGGCTGTTGCACCGTTGTTGCAATCATTAGCGTTTTCGAAAGACAATAAAAATTGGGGTTATCAACTGCGATTTGGTTTGTTTGAAATGACTTCAGACGACTTCGATGTGATTGAGCAGGCCATGAGTTAATCTCATCGACTCCCGCTTAGGTTTGAGGAAGCGCCTTCAAACCGCGAACAGCAGAAAAAGTAATCACCAAGCTTTGCACGAGAAATGCAGCAAGGGATACCGCTAAGCAAGTAGCCTCACCCCATTGAGAGCCAATGAACGCACCCAGCGCAGCACCCAATGGGCGGATGCCAAAGTTCACCGTGAGCATCATAGATCCGACTCTGCCTAATAAATCATTAGGCGTTACCGTTTGACGTAATGTTGTTGAGGTGATTGTCCAAAGTATTGGGCCCGCACCAAATAAGAAGTACGAAAACCCTGCTAACCAACCACTTGGAACGAATAAAGTGGTCAACATGACTGCTGATGCCGCCACCGAAAACCAAGGGCCCACTAAAATAGCTGTGCCAAAAGGTATTCGCTTAATGATCTTCGGTGCAAGAAGTGCTCCGGTAATCATGCCTATGCCATAGCAAGCCATAGTCGCGCCGACTTCGCTAGAGCTAAGGCCCAAGACCCGAATTGCATATGGTATATAAGCGGCTTGCAAGACAAACCAGGCAATGTTCCAGGCAATTGAGGTGTAGAGAATCGGGCGAAGAAATTCTTGGCTCCAAATAAAGCGCATTCCCTGCTTTAGATCAGCAAGCACATTGCGTTTTACCATCGCGCGTTCTTGTCTATCGTGCACTCTGAGAAGTATTAATACGGCGGCTGACGACAGTACTGCAGCCACGCTAAAGGTTGGAGTGGCTCCAACCCACGCTACGATGGCACCCGCAACCGCTGGCCCTGCCGCGAATGCTGTGCTTCTAGCTAGTTCTAATTTGCCATTAGCACGCCCCAGAGCGTCTCTAGGCACAAGGTTTGGTACAAGCGCAGGTGCAGCCACACTAAAGCCTACAGTGCCTACCGCACCGATAAAACCTAAGATTGCCAACAGCGACATAGAAACTTTATCCAAAGCTACGCAGGCCATAAGGCCTAAGAGCGCTAATGTTCTTATGCATTCGCTAGCTACCATTATTTTCTGGCGTGATACCCGATCCGCGAGTAGGCCCAGTGGAATCGAAAATAAGAGGAATGGCAGAGTTTGCGCAGAAGCGAGTAGGCCAATTTCGCCGGGTCCAGCCGCAAGCATCAGTACAGCGATAATCGGGCAGGCGGCAAGGCTTAGTTGTTCAGCGGCTTGTGCAAATAAATTCGCCCAAGCGAGTTTGATAAAAGGTAGGGGTAGCGGCGCGTCACGCTCCGAAATGCTCATAGACTGACATGGTAGCCGACTCCAACTTGTGCAGGCTTATGCGGGCTCTGGCAATCGATTTAGGCCGTTGGCCTGGCGCCAACTGATCGCAGTTTTCTGATGGTCACAGGGCTTGCTAAATAGGAAGCCTTGTAAATCGGTACAACCTTGGGCGAGTAGTAGTTGTCTTTGTTCTTCAGTTTCAACACCCTCTGCAATGACCGCCATATCTAAACGCGATGCGAGGTCGATAATCGCCTGCGTAATTGCGGCCCGCTTGCGATCTTTTGTAGATGCCGTTACAAAAGATCGATCAATTTTGAGTGAATCAGCAGGAAGATCTTTAAGGTAAGACAAAGATGAGAAACCAGTTCCGAAGTCGTCGATAGACACCAAGCAACCAAGTTTTTTGAGCTCTTTGAGTTTAGAAATGACTTGCGATGCATCGGCCATTACCACCGATTCGGTAATTTCAAGTTCTAACAAGTTAGGTGGCAACCCTGACAAGTCAAGCGCCCTCTTAACAACCGCTAAAAAGCCAGGCGTTGCAAATTGAACTGCAGATACGTTGACAGCCACTGGCACTGGCGGCAAACCCGCTTTTAGCAAAGCAAATAGTGAGCTCGATAGTGTTCGAGATCAGTCTGAGCAGAATGCGCGTCAAGCCTTGGTTCGCTTAAATTCAGGTAGCGCGTTAGTGCAGGCGCTCACCGTTGCGGTTGAA
>JAYWIG010000306.1:0-30398 GCA_043789035.1 Betaproteobacteria bacterium | reverse complement strand
GGACTCCAGAAAAATTAATCCTTGAAGCAAAGGATGAAATGAAATCCGGAGCGTGGAGCAAGGCCATTCCATTGTGGGAAAAACTCGAAGCGCGTTACCCATTTGGTAAATATGCTCAGCAAGCGCAAATTGAGATTGCTTATTGCCATTACAAAGATAATGAGCGCGGCCAAGCACTTGTTGCTATTGATCGATTTATTCGACTCAACCCTAACAGTGAAGCGGTGGACTATGCCTACTATTTGCGCGGCCTCGTCAACTTCAATGAACAACAGGGGTTTCTCTCTACTTTAGGCGGGCAGGATCTTTCAGAGCGGGACCTCAAAGCCGCCCGCGAAGCATTCGATTCATTTAAAGTTTTAGTCACTCGTTTTCCGGATAGCAAGTACAGTGCAGACGGTACTGCAAGAATGAAATACCTTGTAAATTCAATGGCGCAAGGTGAAGTGAATATCGCCCGATATTATTTTCTAAAAGGTGCTTTTGTCGCGGCTGCTAATCGCGCTCAAGCCGTTGTAAAGCAGTACAGCCAAGCGCCTGCAATTGAAGAGGCGCTCTACATTATGGTGAGATCTTACGATCAACTTGGTCTTAACGATCTGAAAGCAGATGCCGACCGCGTATTCAAACAAAATTTCCCTAACAGTACTTTGCCCCTTACTGGTGTTGGTGGAAAAGCGAGCACGTCTTGGTGGCAATTCTGGAAGTGATCTAGTCTTGCTTTAAAGGAATGCCAAAGCCTCTTCGAGTGAAGAAGTCCTTTGGTAGTTCGGCAAACTCCCCAGCAAGATTTTTCCATAACCTTTTGTGAGCAGTCTTTCATCGGCAAGCACCAGCATTCCTCGATCTGTCTCAGAACGAATCAAACGCCCTGCTCCTTGTTTTAACGCTAGCGCAGCTGCTGGAATCTGAATTTGACTAAAGGGGTTACCGCCAGATCGCTCTAGGGCGGTACTGCGCGCTTTTAACAACGGGTCGTCAGGCGGCGCAAACGGAAGCTTATCAATCACAACCAGTGAAAGCTGACTACCTACGACATCTACACCTTCCCAAAAGCTTGCACTCCCAATGAGCACCGGGCTCACGGCGCTTCGAAATCGATCCAACAACTCTGCTCTGGGTGCAGTACCTTGCACTATTAATGAAAAGCCTTGAGTTGCCTCGATAAGTGGTGCCATTAACTGCGACAAATCATGCACCATTCGCAGGCTAGTACAAAGAACAAACGCTCGCCCTAAGTTCGCATCAATAAGCGGCCAAATAGTTTCGAGCAATTTAGCCGCATAGCCCGGTTGATTGGGGTTACCTAAACCTTTAGGCAAATAAAGCATGGCTTGCTTTTGGTAGTCAAAGGGGCTTTCACATTGCAGAACCTGAGCATCCTGCGCACCGATTTGATCAATAAAATGTTCGAATTTATTGGCAATAGTAAGTGTTGCTGAAAGTAGTATCCAAGCTTGCGGTCGGATTGTTCGATGTTCACTTAAGGGCTTTGCGACACTCAATGGCACACGCTGTAGGGTCACTAAACCAGCAGTTACTTCCACCCAAATAGCATGCGGACCTAAAACTTCTTCGCCACTTTTGCGGCTCGCCAGTATCCAATCATCGATTTGATCGCTGATACGTGCAGCCCTTAACGCAACATGGCCAATCTCTTTGCCTCTGTCGGCCGCCGCATTTAGAACAGCAGATAAATCCTTCAAATGCGAACACAGGTTAGCCAAAGCTTGCGAGAACTCGATTGATACTTGGTCGGAGTCAATTCGCCTTGGATAACCAGCCGCTAAGCGATACTCGCGAATGCTTTGCACAAACTTCTCAATCAACAAGGACCAAGGTGCAGCATCTTTAGCTTCAGACAAACCGACGCGCAAACTGTCCCGCGCGAGCTCAACGAGCTGCCTAGAAGAAACGCTTTGTCCAAAAAACTGTGTCGCAGTGTCAGGTAACTGATGCGCTTCGTCGAAAACAATCGTATCAACTGTCGGCAGCAGTTCGGCAATTCCTCCATCTTTTAACGCCATGTCGGCGCATAGGAGATGATGATTCACGACCACAACATCGGCTTTGGCCGCCTGCTGCCTCGCCTTCATCACAAAGCAGCGGCTGTAATCTGGGCATTCGCTACCCAAGCATGACTCGGACGAAGCAGTGGCATAGGCCCATGCGCTAGACGCCTCATCAACACTTGGCACTTTTCCTCTATCACCATCCGGGCTCAGTTGAGAATGAGAATGAATTCTGCGCAAAATCGCACCGTCTTCTCTACGTTCGAACCGACCTTCGTCAAGATTCTTCTTGAGAAAATGCAAGCAAATATAGTTACCACGCCCTTTTAACAGCGCAACCTCAGGACGCACATTAAGTGCTTTCATTACAGCAGGTAGATCGCGATGAAAGAGTTGATCTTGCAACGTCTTTGTTCCTGTCGAAATAATCACACGGCCACCGGAAAGCAGCGTTGGAACGAGATATGCGAAAGTCTTACCCGTACCGGTGCCCGCTTCTGCAACGAGTGTTGTACGGGTTTCTATGGCGTGCGCAACCGCACCCGCCAATTGGGCTTGGCCGACCCGCGCTACAAACCCTTGGACATGGGCGGCCAAATCGCCACCCGGCGCGAAGCACGCCTTAACAACTGATGGAAGTGACAAGTTTTAAGCCGGAATATCTGGGATAAGCTGCATTTGCAGCAAAACAATCATGTCTTTAATTTGTAGCTTACGTTTTTTCAAACGTCTGAGTTGAAGCTCATTAACGCTCTTTTGTTCACCCCTATCGACCGAATCGATCATGGCATCTAACCCGCGATGCTCCAATTGGAGTTCACTAATCCTGCGCTTAATCGCTTCAATTTGCGCTACCGAACCCGCTACCGACTCTGACATATGTGCTTACCTAAGAGACTTATGGCTAAGTGCGCTTTCCAACCAGACAGACGGCTAGGAAGCACACACCATGAAATTACACTTCATGAATAATACGTTTTGTATGGACACCGTTCAATCCTCTGCAACAAAAGACTTAGAACGCTCAGCTAGATTTGAGCTGCAACGAGTACCTCAATTAATGCCTGCGAAGCCAGAGTTACAAATTTCAGCTTGTACGGGTCAGCACCAAGGCGACCGCAAGGAACAACAAGACAGAGTTGCTATTTTTAGCTCTCCGGTCGTAAAGAACTGCATATTAGGAGTTCTTGCCGATGGGCTTGGCGGACTAAAAGGTGGCTCTCTTGCGGCGGAGAATGTTATTTTGACGACTAAACAGCGATTTAATAGCTTTGACCCTGAAGTCGAAACGGTCAGCTCCTTTTTCAAATCCTTAATCGCTGAAATTCACACGGTTATTCGCCTTACAGCGATCACATCTGGCGTCGAGCCACACAGTACTTTCGCGGCGATGCTTGTTTATCCAAAAGGTATTGCATTTTGTCACGTTGGGGACAGCCGAATTTACCACTTCAATGGTGCGGCAATCCGCCACCGTACCCAAGACCATACGTATGCCCAAAGCCTGATTGATAGGGGCGTCATGACAGCTGAAAAGGCCGCCTTGCACCCGTCGGCACAAAGACTCACCAATACACTCGGTGGACAAAAAGATCCAATCCCCACAATTGCCGAATTTGGACAACCATTGCCGGGCGATAGCTATATGCTTTGCTCAGATGGGTTATGGGCTTACTTTAACTCTGGAGAGCTCGGTGGGGTACTGTCACACCTGACGGCTAGAGAGTCAGCCGAAGTGCTTATCGCACAGGCTCGCGAGCGTGCCAATAAGAATGGCGACAATTGCTCAACCGTTATCTTCAAATTTGACCGGCTGGCTTAGCTGGTTCTGCGGATCTGGGCGGTTTCGCCAGCTTCGGCACCCGTAATGCCGGGGTTGGTTTTGCAGCAATTTGCCTTTGTTTTTCAAGCGCTTTAGCTTGCTTGGCCCTAGTCGCGTTTACTTTGCCTTGATACTTAGCTCGATTCTTAGCTTGCGCAACTTCCGCAAGCTTAGCTTTGGCATTGCGACCATACACTTCAGCTTGCTTCGCTTTTCTGGAAGCTTCAACTTCAGTCTGTTTCTTTAACTCATCAGCTTGGATTTGTTGGGCCTGAGCATTCTTTTGTTCTTGCCCCTCAAGTCTATCCTGCGCTTTTTCCAATGACTGTTCACGCTTCAAAGCATCAGCCGTTGCTTGCAAATCACGTTCCGCCTGAGCCTTTGCGATTGACTCGTTCTTCTCCAACGATCGCTCACTACGAATAACCTGCTGCGCAACCAAATCAATCTCCCGCAGTCGCGCTTCCTTGCGCTTGCGCATCATGTCAATCTTGGACAAACACGCATTGACGTAAAAAACCTTGTAGCACGCTATTTCGGCCTGCCGGGATTCGTAGGCAAAATCAGCGCGAGTTGCGGCGACTGTAGTCAACGCCTCACGCGCCTTTTCGGTATTAGATATAGTTTGAGTGTTTAACTGAGGAAGTAAAGTGACATCGGGCAATATCGGCGCAACCGTACAGCCCATCATTACATGCACGGCGGTACAAACCACGGCAGCGACATAACTGCGTTTCATAGAGCGGCAGCAACTGTTCGCTTAGGCGCAGCAAGATACTCAGCAGTTTGCATTTCTGTAATTCGACTAACCGTTCGAGCGAATTCGTTGACCATCACCCCCGAAGTATAAAGTGCCTCGGGTTCACATGCGGCGGAAATAATCAATTTGATTTTCTGATCATAAAAAACATCAATCAGCCAAACAAAACGACGAGCTTCCGAAGCCATGTTTGCGCCCATAGCGGGTACGTCACTTAAAACAACGGTATGAAAACGCTCAGCAATTTCAAGATAATCGGTTTGTGATCGTGGCCCACCACAAAGCGTTTTGAAATCAAACCAAACGACGCCGCCAGCTCTTCGTAAAGCAGTAACTTCTCGTTCGGCAATCTTTAAGACTAAATCTGCGGCTTTGGCTTCGGCAACGGCATCAAAAGCCGCTCTAAGATCTTCACTGGCTTTAGGCGAAAGTGGATAGTGATAGGTAGCCAACTTTTCAAGCGATCTATGACGATAGTCAACCCCAGCGTCTACGTTTACCAACTCGCATTCAGCGTTCAGCATGGCGATTGCAGGCAGTACACGTTCTCTCAGCAAGCCGTCTGGATATAGTTTATCGGGAACATAGTTGGAGGTCATCACGAAGGCCACTTCATGCTCGAAAAGCGCCTTTAGCAGTCTTTCCAGAATCATCGCATCAGCAATGTCCGAGAGATGAAACTCATCGAAACAAATCAGCCTGTAGCGCTGCGCTACTCGCTTTGCCACTTCGACAAGTGGGTCTTGCATGCCTTTGAGCTCATCAAGCTCGCGATGCACGCCGCGCATAAACTCATGAAAATGCAGCCGAGTTTTTCGCTGCAATGGCACGGTATCGTAAAAACAATCCATTAGGAAACTTTTGCCACGGCCAACCCCGCCCCAGAGCCAAATACTTTTGGGCATGTCATTTTTGAGCAATAGTTTCTTCAAGGAGTTTGAGCGGCGAACCTTTCGAGCTTGCCACTCATTAGCCATTATTTGCAGGCGAGCTACCGCGGCTTCTTGCGCTGCATCGGCTTGGTAGCCTCGGCTTTGCAAAAGTGCGTGATAGGCCGCTACGACCTGATCCGACATCGAGCTAACTTTAGAAGTTTAAAGTGCGCTTGTCTACAGCAAGTGCCGCCTCTTTCGTCGCCTCAGACAGCGACGGATGAGCGTGACAGATTCTTGCAATGTCTTCAGCAGACGCTTTGAATTCCATTGCTACAACAGCTTCGGAAATCAATTCTGACGCAACCGGACCGACAATATGAACACCTAGAATTTCATCGGTAACCGCATCGGCTAAGAACTTCACCATACCCGTGGTATCGCCCAAAGCGCGAGCGCGGCCATTGGCCATAAAAGGGAATGTACCCGCTTTGTAGGCGCGGCCGGCGGCTTTTAACTGCTGCTCAGTTTGCCCAACCCAAGCAATTTCCGGACTTGTGTAAATAACCCAGGGAACAGTGTTGAAATTCACATGTCCATGTTGACCGGCAATACGTTCAGCAACGGCAACGCCCTCTTCTTCGGCCTTATGCGCCAACATCGGGCCGCGAACTACGTCACCAACCGCCCAAACTCCCGGCAGATTCGTTTTGCAATCATCATCAACCGCAACAAAGCCACGCTCGTCTAACTTCAATCCAACACCCTCAGCATTTAAGTCATTGGTATTTGGAGTTCTGCCAATCGAAATGATCAGCTTATCGACTTCTAAGTTTTGCGCTGCACCTGCAGCATCAACATAAGCAATGGTGACCTGTTTACCAATGTTGATCTCGCCAACCTTCACGCCAAGACTGATTTTCAGGCCTTGTTTTACAAATGCTTTATGGGCTTCTTTAGCGATTTGCTCATCAACGAGCCCTAAGAAAGTAGGTAAGCCTTCGAGAATCGTTACTTCCGCGCCTAATCGGCGCCAGACGCTACCCATCTCTAAACCAATCACCCCAGCCCCAATCAAGCCCAAGCGCTTAGGTACTGCACCGATTCTCAATGCACCATCATTAGAAAGAATTTGGGTTTCATCGAATGGCGTACCAGCTAACGGTCTTGCATTCGAACCGGTGGCAATAATTACTTGCTTCGCCATCAAGGTATCGGGCTTGTCGCCAGCAACATTGATAGAGTACGTGCCGTCTTGCATCGGACCGAAAGACCCATGGCCGTGAAAAAACGGGATCTTGTTCTTTTTAAATAAAAATAAAATACCTTGATTGTTTTGATCAATCACTTCGTCTTTACGCTTAAGCATTTGCGGCAAGTTCAGGCTCAAGCCTTTCACATCAATGCCATGCTCTTTAAACGAATGGCCAGCATGCTCAAAGTGCTCAGACGATTGCAGTAACGCCTTTGACGGAATGCAACCAACGTTCGTGCATGTACCACCGGGTGCCGGGCCACCCTTAGCGTTTTTCCAATCGTCGATACATGCAACCTTCATTCCGAGCTGTGCGCAACGAATAGCTGCGATATAACCACCAGGACCACCACCAATAACGACTACATCAAATTCTTGTGCCATGAAAGTGTTCTTTCTTGTGTCGTCAATAGGTTAGATATCTAGCAACAAGCGAGCAGGATCTTCTAGCGCTTCTTTTACAGCCACTAGGAATAGGACGGCCTCACGACCGTCAATAATTCGGTGATCGTAAGAAAGTGCTAAGTAGTTCATTGGACGAATCACAATTTGGCCATTCTCAACCACTGCTCGATCTTTAGTAGCGTGTACACCCAAAATTGCAGATTGCGGTGGATTAATAATTGGCGTAGAAAGCATAGAGCCGAACACACCGCCATTAGAGATTGAAAATGTGCCGCCAGTTAACTCTTCTAAACTAAGTTTCCCGTCTTGGGCTTTCTTGCCGTATTCACCGATGGTCTTTTCAATCTGAGCCATCGAAAGTTGATCAACATTACGCACTACCGGAACGACCAATCCACGCGGCGAACCTACAGCAACACCAATGTCGAAGTAACCGTGGTAAACGATATCGGTACCGTCAACCGAAGCGTTAACAACCGGGTAGCGCTTCAACGCAGCCACAGCCGCTTTCACAAAGAAGCTCATGAAGCCTAAACGTGCGCCATGTTCTTTTTCGAACTTCTCTTGATGGCGCTTTCTCATATCCATCACAGGCTGCATATTGACTTCATTAAACGTCGTCAGAATTGCATTGGTTGCCTGTGATTGCAAAAGGCGCTCTGCAACACGCTGGCGTAGCCTAGACATCGGTACGCGCTGCTCTGCCCGCCCTTCTAACATCGCAGCAGCATTGAGAGACGCGGAAACCGTAGGCAATGCAGCTTTAGGTGCAGCCGAAGGTATCGCGGCGGGTGCCGCAACAGCAGGCTTGGCAAGCGACCCAATTACATCACCTATAGTAACGCGGCCATCTTTGCCAGTGCCTTGGACTTGAGAAGCCGTCATATTATTGTCGGCCAACATTTTCGCGGCTGCCGGCATTGCTACATCGCCCTTAGAAACACTTACTGGCGCAGCAACCGCAACCGGAGCGACAACAGCGACTTGCGCAGCCGCAGTACCTACTTTGGCCTCAGTATCAATGACAGCAATGATCTCGCCAGAGCCAACAGTAGAACCATCCGGCTTAACAATTTGTGTGATTACTCCGGACTCAGGTGCAGGTAATTCAAGAACAACTTTGTCTGTTTCTACGTCGATTAAATTTTCATCGCGGGTAACCGCATCACCCACTTTTTTATGCCATTGCAAAAGGGTCGCTTCTGCAACTGATTCAGATAACTGTGGAACTTTAACTTCGATAAGGGCCATATGAAACTCCGAAAATACTTTTAAAAGGCGCAGGAACCATCATCGTGGTGGCCCCTGCGCACGCTATTGTGGAAATATCAAATACAAATTGACTGCTGCGAAGATGTCAAGAGTGCTGGCTCTTTAAGCTTTCGCTTTCACTTTCTTCGCTTCGCCTAAAGCGGCAACCAGCAATTCCTTTTGCTGGGCATGATGCTTTTCTGCATAACCTACCGCCGGAGATGCACTCGCAGGACGGCCAGCGTAGGTAAGCCTCTGACCATCTTTCAAGCTCTCAGCAATATGGTGGCCGATGTAGTGCCAGTAACCTTGATTCTGCGGCTCGTCTTGGCACCAAATGATTTGCGTTGCATTCGGATACTTTTTCATCTCAGTTTCGAACGCTTTATGCGGAAACGGATACAACTGTTCAATACGAATAATCGCAGTGTCATCCAACTCACGGTCGCGACGGCCTGCAACCAAGTCGTAGTAAACCTTGCCCGAACAGGCAACAAGTCGCTTAACTTTTTTCGCGTCAACTTTTACATCTTGCTCTGGAATAACAGTCTGGAAACTGCCCTTAACCAAAGAATCAAGCGAAGAAACAGCCTCTTTATTTCGAAGCAAAGATTTCGGCGTCAAGATCACCAAAGGCTTTCTAAACAAGCGAATCATCTGCCGACGCAAAAGGTGAAAAATTTGAGCTGGTGTCGTTGGTTGGCAAACTTGCATATTGTGCTCTGCGCACAACTGCAAGAAACGTTCTGGGCGAGCAGACGAGTGCTCTGGCCCTTGGCCTTCATAGCCGTGTGGCAACATCAAAGTTAGGCCGCAGGCTCGGCCCCATTTTGTTTCGCCAGACGAGATAAACTGATCGATCACCACCTGAGCACCGTTGGCGAAATCGCCAAACTGGCCTTCCCATATTACTAAAGTATTTGGCTCTGCTGTGGCATAACCATACTCAAACGCCATAACAGCTTCTTCTGAAAGCACAGAATCGATGACGGTAAAGTCGCCTTGGTTATCCGCAACGTTTTGCAATGGAATATAAGTACCATCATCCCAACGCTCACGGTTTTGATCATGAATAACTGAATGTCGATGAGTAAATGTGCCACGGCCACAATCTTGCCCAGACAAACGAATGTTGTAGCCTGAAGCAACAAGGCTGGCGAAGGCCAAATGCTCGCCCATGCCCCAATCGAGAGGCAAATCACCAGCCGCCATCGCACGTCGATCTGCCCAAACCTTTTCAACCAAAGGATGAGCTTTAACAGTCGATGGTATGGTACTAATTTTTTGGCCAATCCGCTTTACTTCGGCGAGCGGCATCGCAGTATCAGCAGCATCAGTCCACTTACGGTTCAAGAACGGTAACCAATCGACCGCAAACTTGCTTTTAAAGTTGGTAATAACAGGATCACTGGTATGGCGGCCTTCGTCCATCGCAGCGCGAAACTGCTTTACTAACTCGTCACCAAACCCCGCAGCGATTACACCTTGGGCAGCCAACTTATCAGCAAACAACTTGCGAGTGCCTGGATGCGCGGCAATTTTCTTGTACATTAAGGGCTGCGTAACCGCGGGGGTATCTTGCTCATTGTGACCAAGCTTACGGAAGCAAATGATGTCAACCACAATGTCTTTGCGAAATTTTTGACGGAACTCAAGCGCAATCTCAGTGGCAAATACAACGGCTTCAGGATCATCGCCATTGACGTGAAGTACTGGCGCTTCGATCATTTTTACAACGTCGGAGCAATACAGCGTGGAACGTGAATCCCGAGGATCAGACGTTGTAAAGCCGATCTGATTATTAATCACGATATGTACAGTGCCATGGGTACCGTAACCACGCGTTTGAGCGAGGTTCAATGTTTCCATCACAACGCCTTGGCCAGCGAAGGCGGCGTCGCCGTGAACGAGAATGGCAAGCACTTCGGAACCATTCTTGTCGCCGCGTCTATCCATACGAGCACGTGCAGAACCTTCAACCACTGGGTTAACAATTTCTAAATGGGACGGATTAAATGCCAACGATAAATGCACAGGGCCGCCTGGTGTCGAAATATCGCTTGAGAAACCGTTGTGATACTTAACATCACCCGACGGTAGATCGTCTGCATGATGGCCTTCAAACTCAGCAAACAAATCTTTTGGCATCTTTCCCAAAGTGTTGACCAAAACATTTAAACGGCCCCTGTGTGCCATACCAATCACAATTTCTTGAATGCCAGCGGCACCAGCACCCTGAACTAATGTGTCCATGGACGCAATAAAACTTTCTCCACCTTCAAGGGAGAAACGCTTTTGGCCAACATAACGGGTATGCAGGTAACGTTCAAGGCCTTCAGCAGCGGTGAGCTTATCGAGAATGCGCCTTTTCTTTTCAGCAGAGTAATTTGGTTTGCTGCGGCTTGTTTCTAATTTTTGTTGCAACCAGCGTTTGTGCGCTGGGTCGGACATGTACATGAACTCGGCACCAATCGCGCCACAATAAGTGTCGCGTAATGCTTTAAGGATGTCGCGCAAAGTTGCCTGCTCAAAACCAAAATAAGTATTGGCAACCGAATAAATATTGGCGTGGTCGCCTTCAGTAAAATCATAAAAAGAGGGATCAAGCTCTGGAATCGATGGGCGCTCCTGCCTCTTGAGCGGGTCAAGATCGGCCCACTGCGAGCCTAAGAATCGATAAGCAGCAACAAGTTGCTGTACGTAGACTTGTTTGCGAGCCGTGCTCGCATCGCCGCCCATTAGCCGAGGTTGTAACGTACCTTCTTTTGCACGTTCAGCAAACGATTGCACGATAGGCGCATGCGCCACGTCGCGAGTCTCAGTGTGCCCGTCACCGGCGGCAACACTTTGCATATTGTCAAAATAAGCCCGCCAGTTATCTGGCACAGAGCCTGGATTGTTGAGATAAGCTTCGTAGAGCTCCTCAACATAGGGGGCGTTGCCGCCAAATAAATATGAATTGGCTTGAAACGCTGTCATCATGGCGCATCACCTTTCAAGACGAGTCTATCGTCAGAGATGTCCGAAGGGGCAGGATTACCTCAACGGCGACTAAGTTACCGGGTTCCAGTTTCTCAGTTCGAGTCGAAAATTCATAGTTAAACAACTACTACCGTTATAGTATCACCGTGCCATTACACCTCCAAGACAAAAACCAGCAGGATTAATCGGCAGGCGGGTTCGGGTATATTTTTGGCAACAAAAAAGCCACCTTTTTCGTCGGGTGGCTTTTGATGCGGAGCGGACGGCGCCTTGAATGCGCTGCCTTTAAAGTTAATGCTTAATCATCTGGTAGCAATAGGCTGCACCTGACGATTTGGGGAACCTGTGAACAATTGGCGAGGACGGCCAATCTTTTGCTCTGGATCACTAATCATTTCGTTCCACTGTGCAATCCAGCCCACGGTACGTGCCATCGCAAAGATGCAAGTAAACAAGTCGGTAGGAATGCCTAGTGCACGTTGAACAATGCCAGAGTAAAAGTCAACGTTAGGGTAAAGCTTGCGACTCACGAAATAGTCGTCTTCTAAGGCGATTTGCTCCAGCTTCATCGACAAGGCGAAAATTGGATCGTTATGCAAGCCAAGCTCATTAAGAACCTCATGGCAGGTCTCCCGCATTAGCTTTGCACGAGGGTCATAGTTTTTGTAAACACGATGACCGAAACCCATTAACTTAACGCCAGAGTTTTTATCTTTGACCTGGGTAATGAACTCACCAATTTTTTCTACACCACCGTTACGCTGAATATCATTCAACATCACCAAGCAAGCCTCATTTGCACCGCCGTGCGCCGGGCCCCATAGGGTTGCGATTCCAGCAGCGATGCATGCAAAAGGGTTCGCGCCAGAGGAACCTGCTAAACGCACAGTCGAAGTCGAAGCATTTTGCTCGTGGTCCGCATGCAGAATCAAAATACGGTCTAAAGCGCGCACTAAAACATCATTTGGCTTATAAGGTTCACAAGGCGTAGAGAACATCATTTTCATGAAGTTCGCGCTATACGACAAGGAATTATCGGGGTACTGGAACGGCTGCCCGACTGAATACTTGTATGCCATTGCCACTAGAGTTGGCATCTTCGCAATCAGGCGAATCGCGGAAATGAAGCGATGCTCTGGATTGTTAATGTCAAGGGAGTCATGGTAGAAAGCAGAGAGTGCACCGACGTTACCCACCAAGACCGACATAGGATGCGCATCGCGACGAAAGCCCTGAAAAAATCGAGTCATCTGCTCATGAACCATGGTGTGATGAGTCACGCGAAATTCAAAGTCCTCTTTTTGCGCTTGGTTTGGCAACTCGCCATTCAGGAGCAGATAGCAGGTCTCCAAGTAGTCGCAATTGGTCGCTAGTTGCTCAATCGGGTAACCGCGATAAAGCAGCTCACCCTTATCGCCGTCGATGTAAGTAATTTTCGAGTCACACGCAGCCGTAGACATAAAACCTGGGTCAAATGTAAATTTGCCAGTTTGTGCATAAAGCTTACGAATATCGATGACATCCGGACCGACCGAGCCTTTATAAATTGGAAACTCTATGCTTGGGCTTCCGTCGGAAAAACTAAGTGTTGCTTTTTGTGTATCGGCCATGATCGCCCCTGAAGAAATGGCTAAATAAATAAAACTAAATTGGATAGACTTTTTGTCGATTCCGACTAATTATGCCTTTTGCAAAAGAGCAAGCACTCTTAGCGCATCTTTTTCCGAGGCACCTAATACAGTGCTTACCGGTTTGCGCTCAAAAATCAAGTCAAGTAAATCGTTATCGGGTAAGTCAAGTAAACGATCTAACCCAGTAATGTCGTCATCCGTCAGTGAAGCTTCATGCTTGTCGAAAAATCGGATCAACACGAGATCGTTTTCCAAAAGCCCACGCCTGGCCCTCCAGCGCAATCGACGACGGTTAGCTGCGTCAGATTGGTGGCTAGCTAGGCCATGTTCGGCCTGCAGCACTGAGTCGGAAAACGACACGCTTATACCGTCCGCTTAACCATCAACTCTTTGATCTTGCCAATCGCACGCGTTGGGTTCAACCCTTTAGGACAAACATCAACGCAATTCATGATGGTATGGCAGCGGAACAAGCGATACGGGTCTTCAAGATTGTCAAGACGCTCATTAACTGCTTGGTCGCGGCTATCTGCAATGAATCGATAAGCTTGAAGTAAACCCGCTGGGCCAACAAACTTATCCGGGTTCCACCAAAACGATGGGCATGAAGTAGAACAGCAGGCGCACAGGATGCACTCGTAAAGTCCATCTAACTCTTCGCGCTCTTCTGGAGACTGAAGACGCTCTTTTTCAGGCGGTGGCGTGTCATTGATTAAGAATGGTTTGATCGAGTGATACTGCTTGAAGAACTGTGTCATGTCGACGATCAAATCCCGAATCACAGGCAAACCTGGCAGTGGTTTCAAAACAATCGGTTCTTTTAAGTCACGCAGATTCGTGATGCAAGCCAAACCATTTTTGCCATTGATGTTCATCGCATCAGAACCGCAAACACCTTCGCGGCATGAACGCCGAAACGACACTGAGTCATCCGTGTTTTGTTTCATACGCATCAAAGCATCGAGCAGCATTTTGTCAGTCGCCAGAAGCTCAACTTCCAAGTTCTGCATGTAGGGCTTGGCGTCTTTATCAGGGTCGTAACGATAAATCGAGAACTTTACCACTCGCTTGCCAACAGACGCATTAACAAGTGCTTGGACTGGGGTATCAACAACTGCGTTCATAACTAATTTCGCTTAATGTTTTACTAATTGCTTAACTATTATTCACCCGTACTTAGAAAGTACGAACCTTAGGCACAAAGGATTCAACCGTTAATGGTGTCAGGTTAACCGCCTTGTAATCAAGTCGATTTCCTTCCGAATACCATAGCGAATGTTTCATCCAATTGACATCGTCACGACCGGTATAGTCTCTGTGGGCATGCGCGCCACGACTTTCTTTTCTAGCTTCAGCCGAAACGATAGTGGCATTTGCTGACTCAACAAGATTATCCAGCTCCAGGGCTTCGACTCGCGCAGTATTGAAAACCTTACTCTTGTCGTTAACCAAAATGCTTTTTGCTCGTTCAGTCAACTCCGCCATTTTCGCGACACCTTGGCTAAGACGCTCATCGCTTCTGAAAACACCGCAGTGCGCTTGCATGGTCTTGCGAATATCGTTGGCAACTTCTTGTGTATTTTCACCAGTTATCGATGCTTCAAGCTTGGCTAATCGAGCGAGTGTAGCGTCACCAGAATTAGTCGACATAGTCTTATGCCCCCTAGCCTTGTAATTAGCTTCGACGATGTGATTTCCTGCAGCGCGACCAAACACGAGCAGATCAAGTAAAGAGTTTGTTCCTAGGCGATTAGCACCATGAACAGAAACGCAAGCGCATTCTCCGATTGCATACAAACCTTGAACAATATCGTTGCTGTTGCCATTTTTTGGAGCAACAACTTGGCCATAAATGTTGGTCGGGATTCCACCCATTTGATAATGGATTGTTGGAACCACGGGAATAGGATCTTTAATCGGATCAACGTTAGCAAATTTAATCGCAATTTCGCGAATCGAAGGTAAACGCTTGATGATGGTTTCTGCGCCGAGATGATCTAACTTCAGCAGCACGTAATCGCCGTCTGGACCACATCCCCTGCCTTCTTGGATCTCTTGATCCATACACCGAGAAATAAAGTCGCGTGGAGCTAGGTCTTTCAGAGTTGGCGCGTAACGCTCCATAAAACGTTCACCGTTTTTGTTCAGCAAATAGCCACCTTCGCCGCGCACGCCTTCAGTGACAAGCACTCCAGCGCCAGCAACCCCCGTCGGATGAAACTGCCAAAACTCCATGTCTTCAAGTGGCAAACCAGCTCGCGCCGCCATACCCATTCCGTCACCGGTATTGATAAATGCGTTTGTCGAAGCGGCCCAGATTCGGCCTGCTCCACCGGTAGCAAATACCGTGACTTTGGATTCCAAAATCATCACTTCGCCAGTTTCCATCTCAAGCGCTATGACACCAACGCAATCACCATCTGCATTACGCAAAATATCGAGCGCCATCCATTCGACAAAGAATTGGGTACGTGCAGCAACGTTACGCTGGTACAAAGTATGCAAAAGCGCATGACCGGTGCGGTCTGCGGCAGCGCAAGCCCGCTGCACAGGCTTCTCACCAAAGTTGGCTGTATGACCGCCAAATGGACGCTGATAAATTGTGCCATCCGCGTTTCTATCGAACGGCATCCCAAAGTGCTCTAACTCATACACAACTTTTGGCGCTTCACGGCACATGAATTCAATAGCGTCTTGGTCACCAAGATAATCGGAACCTTTAACGGTATCAAACATATGCCAGTACCAGTTATCTTCGCTCATATTGCCTAGCGAAGCACCGATACCACCTTGTGCAGCCACCGTGTGAGATCGAGTAGGAAACACCTTTGACAGAACAGCTACGTTATAGCCTGCGTTGGCAAGTTGCAATGAGCAACGCATACCGGAACCGCCAGCACCAATGATGACGGCGTCGTATTTACGACGCGGAAGGCTATTTGAGAGATGGTTTAGAACGTCGGCCACCGAGGAACTCCTGAAGAAAACTCACACCAAGCAAAATAGCCGGCGTGGAAAAACTAAAAAAAGACTAAACACGCCAGACAATAATGACGGCCCAACACAGATAACCAATTAACGCGAGAATTGTCGCAACTTCAAGTGTGAGGCGAATCGCCGTCGGTTTGATGTAATCCATATAAATGTCTCTCACGCCAATCCAAGCGTGATAAGTCAAAGCAAGCATGGCGAGTAAAGTAATGACTTTGATCCAGCTTGAGGCAAAAAACCCCGACCAAATCTCATAGGTCATTTCTTTAGTAAATAACGCAAACCCTACGAGGGTCAAGCTGTATACAACTAGGACAACCGCTGTAACGCGTTGAGCAAGCCAATCTTTCAGGCCGTAATGTGCACCAGAAACCGTTTTCGTAAATGCCATCTATAAAACTCCAAAAATCTTTAATGCAACCAAAAACGTGATCGGCAGGCTAACGGCCATTACAGCAGTAGCACTTTTTCTAGCCTGATCTTTTTCTAAGCCTTTGTGCATATCCAGCATCAAGTACCGAATGCCACAGCAAAAATGGTGAATGAACGACCATGCCAGCCCGAGAAGCACGATCTTCACGAAGATATTTGAGAATGCCATTTTGAAGTTCTGAAAACTTAACTCCGATGTAATACTCTGTTCGAACAAGTACAGGATGACCGGAAGTCCGACTAAAAACATCGCCGCACCGCTCACCCTATGCAGAATGGAGATGATGCCCGCCAAGGGCAATCGGTACTGCATGATTTGGGATACGTGGATGTTGCGAAACTCAGGACGGGCTTTGCGCTTAGCATCAACCCCAGAAGAACCGGATTCAGACATGATTTAACAACTTAATAACAAAAATAACTTTTATAACAAAGGCCGGTTTAATTAAATTCCAGCGCTTCCCGTATTTTGACCGAAAATCTCGCACTGCACCAATACAATGACTGCTGAGCGGAAAAAAACCGACCAAAGCGCCTCTATAAGCAAAAAGAGCTTCTCAAAACCTGCTCAAATAATCTCGTTGAAATAGTGAAAGCTCTCCGTTCTGTAAAAGCCCCTTCGAAACTCAACCGCAGCGCCTTCGTAGGTGTAAGACGTGCGATCAACTACCAACACGGGCGAACCGATCTCTACTCTTAGCAGCGAAGCCTCAAAAGCACCTATTTTCTGAGCAGCCAAGCGCTCCTCTGCCCGAATCATACGGACTCCAAACTCCGCCTCAAATAGCCCGTAAAGCGGGCCATTGAATTGCTCGATCCGATCAGCGGTAAGCCCTTTAAATGCATTCGAAGGCAACCAAAGTTCGTCAAGCACCTCGGGCTTGTCGTCAAAATCAAGAATCCTTCTCACAAGCAGGCAGGAATCATTGTGCTTAAGTCCCAAACTTCGGGCTACTTCGACTGGAGCACGCATTTTTTTGCAATCGACAATACGACTTTTCGGGGCGCTAATAGCACCATCGTTTGGGCGTAGCCGTAAGAACCGAAATTGCGCCTTCGGCTCTTGATGCGTCGCAACATAAGTGCCTCGCCCCTGCCGGCGAACCAAAAGGTTTTCTGCAGCTAGCTCATCTATCGCCTTACGCACGGTGCCTTGGCTTACCTGATAACGCTTAGCGAGCTCAACTTCACTAGGGATGACTTCGCCGGGCCTCCAGGCGCCTTTCTTCAAAGACGATGTCAATAGCGCTTTAATCTGTTGATAGAGCGGGCTAAAGCGCGGCGCAGCAGAAACAAGCGCACCACTTACTTGCCCGTCAATATTTGTATTCATACAACAAATCATATCTAAGGCGCTTTGGAATTTCAATTTTTAAAGTAATTTATGTCTTATATAAGACATATAATCAAAATTGACATGCCGAATTGCACAGAATACCATCTTGTTTTTTAGAAAGAGCCTACCAATGACTAAACCTGCAATGCGTGTTGCCGTTACCGGCGCCGCTGGCCAAATCGGCTACAGCCTTCTGTTCAGAATCGCTAACGGCGATATGCTCGGAAAAGACCAGCCAGTAATTCTGCAACTCCTCGATATCACTGCGGCTTTGCCAGCAGTAAAAGGTGTCGTCATGGAACTTGAAGATTGCGCATTCCCTTTGTTAGCTGGCGTTGTCATCACAGATGACCCGATGGTGGCATTTAAAGACGCGGACTGCGCACTCCTCGTTGGCGCACGCCCACGCTCTAAAGGTATGGAGCGCAAGGATTTGCTCGAAGCCAACGGCGCAATTTTCACCGTTCAAGGCCGCGCACTTGACGCAGCCGCCAAACGCACCTGCAAGATCTTGGTAGTTGGCAACCCAGCCAACACTAATGCTTATATTGCGATGAAGTCGGCACCTGGTTTACCTAAGAAAAACTTTACTGCCATGTTGCGTCTCGACCATAACCGTGCGTTGTCGCAACTTGCAGCAAAAACCGGCAAAGCTGTTGAAAGCATTGAGAAGTTAGTGGTTTGGGGTAATCACTCTCCAACGATGTACCCTGACTATCGTTTCGCTACGATTGACGGTGCATCGGTGAAAGACATGATTAACGATGCGACTTGGAACGCGGATACATTTATTCCAACGGTTGGCAAACGCGGGGGTGCAATCATCGAAGCGCGCGGCTTGTCATCGGCAGCATCTGCAGCAAATGCTGCAATCGACCATATGCATGACTGGGTACTCGGCAGCAATGGCAAATGGGTAACCATGGGTATTGCTTCAGATGGCTCATACGGTATTCCAACAGATACAATTTATGGTTTTCCGGTAATCTGTGCAAACGGCGAACACACGATGGTTCAAGGCTTGGCGATTGACGACTTTAGTCGCGGCAAAATGGACAATACGCTGAATGAACTCAATGAAGAGCGCGAAGGTGTTGCGCACCTGTTAAAGTAAATTTTATAGAGTAACTGCATAGTGACCCATCCAGCAGAAGTTTTGTTTCGAGGCCTCAAAGCCCCCATTGTTTTACCTGTTTGTGATCACTATGCCGGCAATGAGGGGTTGATTAAAAAATCCCTCGCCTTGCAGTCAAAGTTAGCAAAGAACGGTATTGCAACTTTCGACGTAACCGCAGACTGCGAAGACGGCGCGCCTGTCGGCGCTGAACGCGAGCATGCGGCAATGGTCGGCGATTTAATCGGGTCAAGTGCTAATGCATTTAATCGAATTGGCATTCGCATTCATGACCCTGCGCACGCCAATTGGCATACCGATTTAGAAGTTGCCTTGCCACGATGTGGCGATAAAATTGCCTATATAAACGTGCCAAAAGTTGTTAGCGTTGAAGAACTCGACAAGGTTATTTCGGCAGTTGATGATGTTTGCTTTCAAAACGGTATACGCCGTGAAATTCCCATTCATGTGCTCATCGAAACACATGGCGCAATGCTTGATGTAAATGCGATTGCGAAGCGGGAACGGGTTGAATGCATTTCATTCGGATTGCTCGATTACATCAGCGAATTTAACGGCGCATTACCGTCAAGCGTGATGCAGAGCCCTGGTCAGTTCGAAAACCCGATAGTCAGGCAGGCCAAAGTGAATGTCAGTATGGCGTGCCACAGTCATGGGAAAGTACCGTCCCACGGTGTGACAACTAATATTTCTCGTCCACAATTAGCAGGTGAGGATGCCGAGCGAGCCAGTAATGAGTTTGGGTTTGCTCGAATGTGGAGTATTCACCCAGCGCAGATTGAACATATTGTGACCGCCTTGTCGCCAGAATTTCATGAAATTAATCGAGCCTGCGAAGTACTTTTTGCCGCCGACGCTGCTAACTGGGGACCGGTACAAGTGGCAGGCAAATTGGAAGATCGCGCTAGCTATCGCTATTGGTGGCTGCTTCTTCGTCGAGCGCATTTTGCTGGGGCAACTTTGCCTGATCGTGCAGCAAGTTGGTTTAGAACTTAATTCATTCAATTTTTTTAGAGCAATACAGAAATGATGATGACTGCTGGCCAAAAATTTCGCGATGCCATCGCAAATTATCAAACGACAAAAGAATCAACCCAAATTATTGGGGCCGTCAACGCCTATACAGCCCGTATGGCGCAAGCCACTGGCTTCGAAGCGCTATACGTTTCAGGTGGTGGCGTTGCAGCGAACTCGCTCGGCATGCCAGACCTTGGTATCAGCACAATGGAAGACGTTTTAATCGATGTAAGGCGCATCACAGAAGTCACCACCCTGCCCTTACTTGTCGATATTGATACCGGGTGGGGCGGCGCATTCAACATTGCAAGAACAATTCGAGCCTTCACTAAAGCTGGAGCCGGTGCGGTTCACATGGAAGATCAAGTGGGCACCAAGCGCTGCGGCCACCGACCGGGCAAGGAAGTTGTCTCGACCCAAGAGATGGTTGATCGCGTGAAGGCCGCTGTCGATGCGAGAACAGACGAAAGCTTTGTAATCATGGCCAGAACCGATTCCCTAGCCGTCGAAGGTATCAACTCGGCGATGGATAGAGCTTGCGCCTACGTAGAGGCGGGTGCGGATATGATTTTCCCGGAAGCCATGACTGAGCTCGGAATGTACAAGCAGTTTAAAGCGGCAGTTAAAGTACCCATCCTTGCGAACATTACCGAATTCGGGCAAACGCCCTTATTCACCACCGACGAGTTAAGCAGTGTTGACGTTGATATGGTGCTGTATTGCTGCTCGGCCTACCGGGCGATGAATGCTGCAGCGTTAAAGGTTTATCAAGCGATTCGCTTAGAAGGCACGCAAAAGAATGTCATCGACACAATGCAAACCAGAGCCGACCTATACAAGTATTTGGGCTACCACGCTTTCGAGGAAAAGTTGGACGAACTTTTTGCTCAAGGCAAAGGCCAGGCTAAGCGTTAATTTTTGAGATTTATATCAATTTGTTTTTGAGGCAACTATGAGCGAACCAACCACTAATCCACCCGCATTCAAACCGAAAAAATCGGTTGCATTATCTGGCGTTACGGCAGGCAATACAGCGCTTTGCACTGTCGGAAAAGCAGGCAATGATTTGCATTACCGTGGTTATGACATCCTCGACTTTGCCAATAGCGCCGAGTTTGAAGAGATTGCCTATCTGCTCGTCCATGAAAGACTGCCTAACAAGGCTGAGCTTGCCGGTTACAAAGCAAAACTCAAAGCGTTACGGGGAATTCCCGCTAACGTGAAAGCCGCACTCGAATTGTTGCCAGCCTCGGCGCATCCAATGGATGTGATGCGTACGGCTGTTTCAACACTTGGCTGCAACCTTCCTGAAAAAGACGATCACAACGTTCCGGGTGCACGCGATATTGCCGATAAGTTAATGGCATCGCTCGGGTCAATGTTGCTCTATTGGTATCACTACAGCCACAACGGTAAACGAATCGACGTTGAAACCGAAGATGATTCTATCGGTGGGCATTTTCTGCATCTTTTGCATGGTAAAGAGCCTTCAGCCCAGTGGACGCGTGCCATGCACACTTCGCTGATTTTGTATGCTGAGCACGAATTTAACGCTTCTACATTTGCCTGCCGAGTAATTGCAGGAACGGGCTCTGATATGTACTCCGCTATTACCGGTGGTATCGGTGCATTACGAGGCCCAAAACACGGTGGAGCTAACGAAGAAGCTTTCGAAATTCAAAAACGTTATGAAGGGCCAGATGCTGCTGAGGCGGATATTCGCCAACGCGTCGAAAACAAACAAGTCATTATCGGCTTTGGACACCCTGTCTACACAACGGGTGACCCAAGAAATAAAGTCATTAAAGAAGTAGCTCGCGATCTTTCGAAAACGGCTGGCGACATGAAAATGTTTAGCACCGCCGAGCGTTTAGAAACAGTGATGTGGGACATTAAAAAAATGTTTCCCAACTTGGATTGGTTCTCAGCAGTGTCCTATCATATGATGGGCGTCCCGACATCGATGTTTACCCCACTATTTGTTATTTCAAGAACATCGGGCTGGGCTGCCCACGTTATTGAACAACGAATTGACAATAAGATTATTCGACCTAGCGGCAACTATGTTGGGCCAGAAAACCTCAAGTTTGTGCCCTTAGCAAAGCGCAAATAATCGCATTGTTTTACTTACACACTTCAACGGAGACACCCATGAAAGCTACAACCCGAAACTTCTCAAGTATTGGTAGCAAAGGTTTCGTTAGCATGGCTATCCTGGTGTTGATTGTTTCCGCACTCGGCTGCTCCAGCCAGCCCAGCCAGCCTAGTACGCCAAATCTGCCGCCACCTATGCCTGTAGCCGTTGTGCCTCCGGCTCCTGTGCAGCAGAGCGTTCCAACAAACACTCCCCAACCTCAAGTTATTGCATCTGCGCCGGTACAAGTTGAGCCAATCGCAATAAGTACAACCCCACAGGCAACGATGAGCATCGATACAGGCCTTTATCGATGTGAGCTTGGCGTTCGCGTAACGGTTAAAAAAATTGCCCCAGATAAAAGCTCGATGGTTCTGAACTGGAAAAACAAAGATTACACACTTGCTGCAGTTAGCTCTCAGTCAGGAGCGCTTCGATTTGAAGACAAAGTGAATGGCCTAGTTTGGATGGCAATAGTTGGTAAATCACAATTATTGAACAGCAAACTTGGGCAGCGTTTGGCGAATGACTGTAACCTTTAATTTTCTGCGAAGCCTAAGCCCGCTGCTTTTGGTTTTAGCACTTACCGCGAATGCACAGACGGAAAATTCGCCTAGCTCGGAAATCGCCTTTCCAAAGCGCAAAGCCGGTTTGTGGCAGATCAAAGCGGTTGGCTTGGAGCAAGCTGGAATGCCGCCTACTCTTTTTTGTGTTGGCGATGTTACGGACACTCAAACCCAGCATTTAGATCGAAAGCCAGGCGTGCTTGGCTCTTGTACACTAGGCTCCTTCAAGCAAGCTCAAGGTGGTTGGCTTGCAGAGTCTGTTTGCAAAGATTCGCGGACCACTGTAAAGAGTCAAGCGGTGCTTACCGGAGACCTTAACGTTGAATATCGAATCGATACCGTGGTCACCTATTTGCCGCCGATTGCCGGTACCAGAAAAACAGATCAAGACAGTCTCGTGGCTAAATTTATCGGTGCATGCACCAGTGCACAAAAACCAGGAGATTTAGTTGTTCCTGGTATGGGCACCTTGAACTTAAACGATGGAACTTTTCGAGCCGAAACCAAGCCAACTCGGAAGAGCGCAAAGAAACAACGATAGCGGCGGCAGCTCAGGGGAAATACTGTTACAAACTGGCGAGTAAGGTCTGAGTGGTCTACACTGTAAATCTTTAATATTGCGCATGGTTACGAATAATAATGCTCCGTCAGTGAGTCAAACTCCCCAATTTAGTAGCTTGCCGGCGGCAGTCAGACTTTTGCTCGCCTTGCTTATTTCAATCGTTGCTAGCTTTCTTGCAGATCAGGTCGCATTCAGTAAATCGCAGCATTTTCCAGCACTCTGGGCAGCGAGCGGCGTGGCATTTGCATTTGCATGGCGTTATGGCTGGCAATGGAGTTTGAGCCCTGCGTTAGGTGCGAGTATTTGGGCCTATTGTTCCTTCTATCTTTTTCCAAGTATCTCCCCTGTCGTAGGCGCTCATGCGGCGGCAAGCGCTACCTTACAAACGCTACTCGTCGGCGCGTTTTTATGCACGGCTGTTGGCCCATGCACAGCAATTTTTGCTTTGAGAAAACTTAACGTATGGAAGCCTGCTGAATATAGATTGCAGGCAGTGTTGCGATTTGTACTTGTTATTGCACTTATCGCCGCGCCTATCGATGCATTCATCGGTGCGGCCAGCTTCTCTCAAAATGGCCTACTTGCTGAATCGGTTGCAAAACTCAATCCCATGCACTTGTTTTCGGCTTGGTGGGTGATTGACGCCTTGGGTATTGCCCTAGTCGCTCCTGCGATGCTTGCCCTTCTGAATGAAGCTTTGGCCGAGCCCGAACCCGGAGCCAACGAATCGCTTGTCGATTGGAGCGCATTGATAATGACAACCGGCGTTGCTGTATTAAGCTTATTAAGCGCATTGTTCAAGCATCAGACTTATGCCCTCGCTAGTCTTTTTTTCTTTTTTCCAATTGTGGCTTGGACTTCTATACGTATGACTGAAAGAGCCACAGCACTTACGCTCTTCATCACCTCGATAGGCTTACTCTTCACTTACTCGGTTCAAATTAGTATTGCGTCGGCGCCTCTAGAAACCGCTTATCTAGTGTCAACGATTGTTTTCGCGGCTGTGGTCGTTGCTCTAGTTTTACAAGCAGTCGCTGCTGATCGTCGTTTCGCACTTGCAAGGGTTGCACGACAAGCGCGTCAGGATATGTCGACAGGGCTTCTCAATGATAGAGGCTTAGTTAACGAACTAACCGAAGTGCTCATGGCTCCTACTCGGAGCAACTATGGGTTGATTGGCATTCACCTTAATAACTTCGATACCCTTAACGATTTGTGTGGGGCAATCCAAGGCCTGCAACTCGAACAATTGGCCGCAGCCCTACTTCAGCAGCAACCACATCATCGGATTGCGGCTCGCCTATCTGCCGGAAGATACGCATTGCTTATCGAAGCCAACACGGTTGCTCAAGTAAGAACCGCAGCCAGAGAGGTTTACTCACAGTTGAGCGGACAAGTGTTTAAGACGGAAAACGGCAGCGTTCGTTTGCAGGTCAGTGTGGGAGGCCTACTGGTAGAGCGCAACGCCGTAGTGAACGCGGAAGACTGCATGCTTTCACTGTCTGACGCCATCGCAATTGCTGCCAGCGTGCGCGACCCGCAACTATTTGTTGAGCCACTTTCGCAAACCATGATTGAAACGCGCAGGGCTCATCAAGGAAAAATTGAGCATATCAAAGAAGCTATTCGTGAACAGCGTTTCGATTTACACGCGCAACCGATTATCGATCCTGATGCCCCAGAGGGTTCCCTCTCTTTTGAGATATTAATTCGGTTAAGAGATAGAGATAACTCCTTAATTCGCCCACCAGAATTCATGCCTTTGGCGATCCAGGCCCAAATTACGCCAGCAATGGATAGAAGCGTAATTGCCAAGGCATTTGAGTGGTTGGCAAGCAACCCGGTAGCCTTGCAAAAAACCTATAAATGTTCGATTAACTTGTCTGGCATGACGATGAGCGATGGCACCATCGCTGGCTATATTCGAGAGCAGCGAGCTTTGCACAATATTCCATCCTCAAAAATCGTTTTTGAAATTACCGAGAGCGAAGCGATTCGTAGTCCAAGCGCGGCATCTCGTCTCGTAGATGTACTCAAGGCAGACGGCTTTGGGATTGCGCTAGACGACTTCGGTACGGGGTTGGCAACATTTGAGTATTTGAAGCGATTCCCGCTCGACTATTTGAAAATTGATGGATCGTTCATTAAAAATATTATGTCCAATCCAATTGATGAAGAAATCGTGCTTTCCACAATTCGTGTGGCGAAACGACTCAACATAAAAACAATCGCTGAACATGTACATAATCGAGCAATTTTTGATCGTTTAACCGAGATGGGCGTTGAGTATATTCAGGGTGAGTACCGCGGAATGCCTCAACCGATTGAATCACTTTTCTTTGAATTTCTGAAAACCGATACGCTGCAACATCCAGTCGTTCTGAAGAGCAGCACTGTAGCTGAACTTTATCGAGTTAAGTAGCGCTCCGCTTGCTCAATATCATCGATATCTGAAAGTGGCTCAAGCTCTTTCCAACGTGCATTTAACGACAAAAACTTCATTCGAGTTTGCTGCATGACATTTGGTGTGCTCCATGCAATATCTGTAAAAATCTGATCATTCATCGAGCTCGGATGTCCTCGACCAACTAAGCAATAGCCACCATCGCGAGTTGGGTTAAAGACAATCGAACTAGGTGCCTTCTCAACTGCTAATAGAGCCTTTACTAAACGCTCTGAGTCTAGCGAAGGTATATCACTTCCCATCAAAACGCACGGACCGTCATAAGCCCTTAGCGAGTTGACCATGCGCTCGCCCAAATCAGGCGATTGGTATTGCAAAAACATTAACTCTGGGCGGTTTAAAAAAGACTGAATAACGCTATTTTTCTTAGCAGCGCAAAGCTCTAAACTGCCAGAGTAATGCCAATGTACTTGCGAAACAAGGCCCGTTAAACGAGTGAACTCTTGTGAGGCTAACTGAGCTTGCAACAAGCATGCATTAAGCAGATGTTCATATAAATTTAATGCAAAAGCATCGGTACTTTGTTTAGCAATTCTAGTTTTCACTTCGCCAAGAATTGGCAATTTTGCGAAAACAATTAACGTATACACTCTTGTTATTCTCCGTAATAAGCTTGGTGCAGCTCTGCGGGAGTTGCGCCCCGCCAATATTGCCAACGAAGTTTCCACATCAATGCAATAGTGCGAAAGTAACCGTAATGCCGCCAACGTCTCGCCGATACGCTTACACAGGTAGCGAGATTAATTGGTTTCCCTAATTGCGTCAGCGCTCGTTTGGAAAATTCGATATCTTCCATTAACAGTTGTTCTGGAAAACCATTCATGGCAACAAATGATTGATGCCGAATAAACTGAGTTTGATCGCCTGTGCTTATACCGGTAAGACGCGAGCGAGCGTTCATAAAACTGCCCACAACATGCATTCCGAGCCTCCAAGCGCAGTATTTAGCGTTAGGCCGCGTATAAATCGACCTAAAGCGAACGTCAAAACGCCCCCATTGAGGCCCTTGATCAAGAACCTTTTGCCCCACATGCGTCATCAATTGTTGCCGCCAGCCAGCTGGCAGTTGTACATCAGCATGGAGGAAAACTAGCCAATCAGCTTTAGCTAATTTCGCCCCAGCATTCATTTGCGAAGCTCTACCCTTCGGTGCACTAGCAAACTTTGCGCCAGAGTCTAAGCATACCTTGCATGTCGCGGTAATTTTTTGAATTTCACTCCCCCCGTCAACAACAACGATTTCGTCCGCATCTATTGCAGACTTTAACGTCTGACTTAGCGACAATGCATCTTCGTTAAAGACAGGTATTACTACGGTTATACGAATCGCATTCAAACTTTCAACCCAACTGATGTTACTTTTTGTCGTTGAGCGACCAGTCATAGTCAAGAAAAGAAATGCTCGCTTTGCCATCTTTCAAAATTTGCTGGCCCGCTGCATCTGCAGCCAAAAGATCAGCATACTTGCCAAAAAACTGTTCACGCGAGGTAACACCTTTCAAGCCTTTTTCGAAATCACCCTTATACCAATCAAATATTTTCGATACTTCTAACTTACCGTTAGTGGCATTGAAGCGATTACGCGTTTTATCTTTCAAAAACCGCTTTACACTATCTTCAAGTGTTGCATCGAGTGTGGCCCCAACAAATGCGTCAGGGCGCAACGCTGGGCAACCAACAGACGCACAAACAACTGCCATGTGAATTCGTGGGTCATCGAAAGCGCCAGGCGCTCGAATCATGTCGTGTTCAACGTTGTCGAGATGGCGCTCTTCACCAAGTAAATTAAAAAACTTGATGCGCCAAGTTTTTGTCACAAGACTACCAACATCACGGATAGATTTCAGATCAGGGTACTTCGTAAGAATGAGCTCTACGGTATAAGCGTTATACGCATTAATGAGAAAGGCTAACTTCTCTTCTTTTTTGAGCTTTTCATAATCTGCCTTTGTCAGCGCGCTAAAACCGTCCAGCACCTTTTTAAGCTCTGCCCGATCTGCTTGAAAGCCTTTGTATGCCACCGTCGACGCTACGCCGGCGCTGTTCCAAGCCACATGCTTTTTGAGTAACTTATCCCACGCGGCTGTCGTGTTGTCTAAGCTAGTTTGGGCGTTCGCAGCAACACCCATAAAACTGGTAGTTAAAACAAAAACAAGAGCCGTAAAAAGTTTTTTCATAGCAATCTTTATGATGAATTGGTTAAGAACGTTGCCAAGCATGAAAGCGTTGAACGTAGGACAATAATTTTTCCGGTGCATGGGCTTTTTTCCAATTTCCCGCCGCATATTTGTTGGCTTCAGCCAAAGTTGGGTAAATATGAATGGTGCCAAGAATCTTGTTCAAACCAAGTTTGTGGCGCATCGCCAAGACAAACTCTGAGATCAAATCTCCAGCGTGCTCACCTACGATAGTCACCCCTAAAATTTTGTCCTTACCAGGTACTGTGAGGATTTTCACAAAACCTTCTGCAGATTCATCGGCGATAGCACGATCTAAATCATCGATGCCGTAGTGAGTAACTTCATACGCGATGCCTTTTTCTTTCGCTTCCAGCTCGTTTAAGCCAACTCGTGCAACTTCTGGCTCCGTAAAAGTTGCCCAAGGAATAACGGAATAATCGACAGCAAACTTTTTAAACTTACCAAACAAACCGTTTACTGCCGCATACCAAGCCATGTGCGCGGCAGTATGGGTGAATTGATAAGGCCCAGCCACATCGCCAGCAGCGTAAATGTTTGGATACTTAGTCTGCAAAAACTCATTCACTTCAACTGTCTTACGGCCGGAAAGAGCAATACCCATTTCTTCCAAACCATAACCTGTCACGTTGGCAACTCGCCCTAACGCACACAGGACTTCATCAAATTCAATTTCAACTTGGCTAACACTTCCATTGATCGTCGCTTCGGCAATTAAGATTTTCATGCCATTGCGCATCTCAAATCGTTGCGCCTTGTGGCCTAGGCGAACATCCACACCTTCGGAGATGAATTGCTTAGCAACATACTCGCTCACTTCAACATCCTCACGAAGCATTAAACGTGGGGCCATTTCAACTTGTGTCACTTTGCTACCCAAGCGAGAGAATGCCTGAGCCAACTCGCATCCAATTGGCCCACCACCTAAAACGAGTAAGCGATTGGGTTTTACTCGTAACTCCCACACATTGTCCGAAGTAAGTGGGTTCATGCCGCTTAGACCAGGAATCGGTGGCAACAATGGCCTTGCGCCTGCGGCAATGACAATATTCTTCGTTGTCAGATTTTGAACTTTACCTTCTGCAGAGGTAACTTGAACTTGCCAGGGAGAAATAATCTTCGCACTCCCCTCCAAGCATTCAACCCCTAACGATGTATAGCGTTCGACCGAATCATGTGGCTCTATAGTTTTAATGACACGTTGCACTCGTTCCATCACTTCTGCAAAGTCATGCTCGGTCGTCATTTTTCGAATGCCGTACTTTTGCGACTTACCTGCTTGGTGCAAAAGCTTTGCAGACTTGATCAATGCCTTCGATGGGACGCAACCAGCATTTAAGCAATCGCCACCGAGCTTATGGCGCTCAACCAGCGTAACCTTTGCCTTCACCGCCGCGGCAATGTAAGACGTCACTAGGCCTGCGCTGCCGCCGCCAATGACAACCATGTTTCGATCAAAGCTCGTCGGTTTTGTAAATGAGGCATAAACCTTTCTCGAATTAATCCAACCCACGATTAGCTTCGCGATCCAAGGCAGCAACCCAAGTGCAGCAAAAGAAAGAATTAATGTTGGCGAAACCAAGCCCTTTAAGCTCGAAATTTTCGACAACTCGGTTCCCAGGTTCACATACACAATCGTTCCGAGCAACATACCCAGCTGGCTTACCCAATAATAGGTAAACGCTTTCATCTTGGTCAAACCCATCAACAGGTTCACTGCGAAGAAGGGGAATACAGGTATTAGACGCAAGGTAAACAGGTAAAACGCACCATCCTTTTCAACCCCCTTATTTATCGCTTCAAGCTTGTTACCAAACTTGCTTTGTACCGTGTCGCGAAGCAAAAATCGCGAAGCTAAAAACGCTAAAGTTGCTCCGATGCTTGACGCAAAAGAAACTAAGATAGTCCCCTTTACTAAACCGAAAATTGCGCCTCCAAGCAGTGTTAGCAGCAAAGCGCCAGGAATCGAAAGCGCTGTCACAGCAATGTAGATCAGCAAGAAACTGGCCGCTACCAGCAATGGCTTTTCTGCAAATGCTGCGGCCAAACCAGCTTGCCTTTGTTTAATGGAATCTAGAGTTAAGTACTGTCCTAGATCGAAATAGAAATAACTCGCAATCGCTAAAAGAAGTAAAAGTAGAAGCCCCGTCTTTTTAAAATTCATACTGCATTGCCTGTTTTACCGTATAGCTAGTGCCTTGCGACACTCGTTTCCAATAAGACTCAAAAGCCGCGCTTTCACTAGGCCACTGAGCGAGAAATTTTTGCTGCCAAACCTGATCATTAAAAGATACTCGAAGGGCTTGCACATGCACATTACCTGTTTTCGTAGCTAAGTGGTTTTCATAAACAACAGATAAACTTGAACTCGTCTCTTGCTCTGTCGATATACGTGTAATCAACCCCGATGTATCGCCTTGAAAATTAGCTAATCCGGCAGCTCCATTGTTGACCACCAATTTGCCATTGGTCACGTTTAGCGCTGGCAGGCAAGTGTGACTTGATGCGACAACATCGACATCCAAATCATTGAGTTTCTTAGCTAGCCCGCTTTCAAGCGTCGACTTTATTCG
>JAYWIG010000305.1:0-7451 GCA_043789035.1 Betaproteobacteria bacterium | reverse complement strand
CATATTTCTCATTGGCTGTGGGTACTAGGTTTTGCGGAAGAGCGACTGGAACGAGTATTCGACTTAGACCTCACGCATTGCCGACGTTGTGGAGCCGATTTAAGAGTCATCGCGGCCATACTGAAGCGCGATGCGATTGAGAAGATACTGAATCACTTGGGCTTGGAACCAAGACCACCGCCCATTGCACCTGCGCGTGGGCAAATGGCGTTGTAAAGCCCCTAGTAACAGATCAAAGAACCAGCCGAACAAAACCGGCTGCGATGATGGCTGTGAGTTGCATGAATTCAAGCCAAGAATGAGCGCAATTGAGCCCCATAAAAGTGCTTGACTAACCTTACTGCCAATAGATCTAGCTCAAAAAGCGATGCATGGTTCAGGTTTGCATCAGCCCCTAGACCCGGTTATTTGAGATTGCTCGTCGGCACTGAGAACGCATAGCCGCTGAGCAACCAGCCTGTCGGCGGGATAGCGGAGGCAGCGTAGGTGAAATGCCAGCCATCGGATAGCGTCCGGTAATGCTCATACACCGCCAGGGTGCCAGCCAGTTCGCTCGGATAAGCGTGGAAAGCCACCCCTTCCAGCGACCAGCCTCCGCCAAGGGCCGCTTCCGTAGACAGAATATAGCGTTTGTTGGCGTCCGCCTGAACATAATAATAGCGATACACCGGCACGGTTCCGGTGCGTGCTGCAGTCATTCCGAAGAAGGCATTTCCTAACTTGGTCCACTCGCCTGTCAGACCCGCATCAAGCGTAAACAGATATCGCAATCCACCAAGGGTATTGCTTGCGGAATAGGCCTGCACACCGACGATCTGAGGATCTGTAGCCGGTGTTGGTGTTGGCGTAGGAGTCGGAGTTGGCGTAGGAGCCGGTGTTGGCACTGCCGCCGCACCACCGAGTGTATCGATCACGTTCTTGGTGATCTTGCAAACTGGCGCCGTATTACCCGCAGAAACACATGGCGCCAGGCCACGTGCCCAGTCGGTGGTTCCACCATTGAAGACCCAGCCATTTGGTTTTGACAAGGTCATCGTAGCCCAGGCACCAGTGGCTCCGCTGAGTTGAATGCCTGTGGCAGGACGTAAAGCAGTCGCGTTACCAGTCCAGCCATTCAGGGCCACCATGCCCAAAATGCTGGCATTGGTATTGACCGAGTCGCCGCCTGTAGGACGGGGAATGTTATTGGCGTCGTACTTGAAATCGACACCGTCCACCTCATACCGCAAGATGCGTTGCTCTTGACCGAAGCTGGCGCCGTTGGCCAGACCGGTACCGGCAAACACCCAATGACTGGCATCGATGACCTTGTAGCCAATGCTGGCAGCCGTCGGGTTGGCGACTTCATCGACGTAACCGCCCCGAAGAAAGCTGGCGCCAATGCTCTTGCCTTCAGGATTGCTTTCGTACCAGTTACCGGTAGTGGAACCCTGTACTTTAGTGGCCACCATCAGGCCCGCAGCACGCCCGAAGCTGTCGGTAGTGCCTTCCGTTTTCCACCACATGGTGTTACCGGAAAAGATTGCAACGTTCCCGCCACCTGTGAGGAAAGCATCGTAGTTGGCTCGCATTCGAGCCGACCAATATTCGTCGTGGCCGACCGTCATGAAGAGCTTGTATGCCGACAGAGGTGAACTGCTTTGCTCCATGTCCGTGCTGGCAATATATTCCATGGCGACATTAGACTTCTCAGCCCATTGAATAAAGGGCAGGATCCAGCGATATACCTCGCCATCCATGGCCATGTTCGGACGGTACATAGACACCCGGTCACTTTTTGTGGACGCGCTTGAGTTGAAGTCGTACAAACTCTTGTCGCCCCAGTTGTTATAGGCCTGGGCCGTATGAAAAGGCACTTGCAGGACAGTCTTGGAGACCGAACCTGGAATAGCAGTCTTAACTACGAAATACACGCTGGACAGGGAACTGCCGAGGGCAAAATCAGCGCGATACAAACCACTCTTCCAGCTTGCGCCGACCGGCAATTGCCAACTGACTGGCCAGTTGCAGCAGGCTTTCCAGGCATTGGCTGGCACGGTCTGCTTTTTGGTGGCTACAGTGGCTGAACTGACAAGTTCTTCCTTCAGACCGATGCGGTACACGCTTGCGGCCGCGTTACGCGTCTTCAGGATGCTGCCAGAGGTATCGGAGATATGAAACTTTGCGCTCTCGCCCTGGGTCACCGAGATCGTCGTGGTGTAGGCCTGCAATCCGGTCAGCACCTGCTTGAGCGCGGGATAATTCTGGCCTTTGTAGAGCACCAGATCATTGCCTTTGAGCTCGGCCGCTACGACCACGGGATCACTCGAGGTGCCACCACAGGAACTCAGCAATGCGGCGGATACCAGCGACAAAACAGAGAGCGATATGCCTCTCCTGAGAAGGAACGAGAAATTCATGATTCGATGGGCCTAGTAAAGATAAGAGCGTCTCCCGCTGACGTGATGCCGGGAGAACGTCGAAATTTTATGGGTAGCTCAACAAAAAACGAGTGCGAAAAGTCGTCCGTGCTGCATTCGAATGTGACCTATTTCACAGGGCCCGACAGATGAACCGCCGGTTCAGATTCACACCGCGAATCAAATTTTCCTGAATCTTGCTTGCGTGACGCCTTTAAAGACAATCGTGTCGGCAAACATTGCGGCCGGCCTGACCCATAGACCCATCTCTCCGTAGACTGCGCGGTAGAGCGTCATCGGCTCGAGATTCTCGCTATGGCGCACCGTCCCAAGCACCTCGTATAGCCCACCGTTATAGTGGCGATACCACCCTAACGGCGTTTACTCCGGGCAGAGCCTCGAGCTCAAAACGCGGGGTCAGCAATTTGAAAATGGAGGTGGTGTCATAGCTGGTCGAATCAATGTATCCGCGTTTGACGCCCGGGCCAAGAATGATCGCAATTGAGCCCTATAAAAGTGGTTGACTAACCTTAATGCCAATAGATCTATCTCAAAAAGCGATGCATGAAGAGCCAATGAATAACCCCGCAGGGATTGAAATTTCGGAAGTCGAAGTGAGGTTGGTGAAAGAGCGGCTTGATCGAGAAAATCTCACTGTACTTGCTTATCGATTTGAAGGCGACAAGTTTTGTCGAGCGCAGCGTTTTGCCGCTTATGCCGAAGCATCGGGCGCTAGATTTATCGCGAAGGTTTTACCCGACAGTGCAGCGAATAAAGATGTAGCGCCATTCTTTTACCAATTTGTCACGACTTCCCATAGCGTGGTGACAGCACATTTGATTGCTGAGGTTGGGCAACCTACTATTGCGGCAAGGGATGAGATCTTGCAGTTTTTTCGAATGCGCTTGATTCGATAATTCATTACTCAATGTAAAAAAGCGAAATCGTTAGGTGTGCGTTGATTCATCTTTAAAAGCGAGTACGATTTAGGACACTACCTAACTGAAGGCAAAGCTCCAATGAAATACCTGCACACCATGGTTCGCGTCACCGATTTGGACGCATCTTTAGATTTTTATTGCAACAAGCTTGGCCTTGAATTGCTTCGTAAGCGCGATGTGCCAGCTGGGCGATTTACCTTGGCTTTCCTCGCAGCTCCCGGTGACTCGACTGCGCAAGTTGAGCTGACTCACAATTGGGATCCGGAAAGCTACACTGGCGGTCGAAACTTTGGTCACCTTGCTTATGCTGTGGATGATATCTACGCCATCTGCGATCGGTTGCACAAATCGGGTGTGGTTATTCATCGCCCGCCGCGCGACGGTCACATGGCCTTTGTACGCTCTCCGGACGGAATTTCCATCGAACTATTGCAGGCCGGCGATGCGCTTGCGCCGCAAGAGCCTTGGGCTTCAATGCCTAATGTGGGGAAATGGTAGGCAGTCTTTTGTCGGTGGCAATGCGCTGCTTTAAATAGAGTTTTAAAGCCGCATTTCTGAGTACTGCTTCGCGACCTGCAGCGATTGCACTGTCGATATCGGCCTTGGGTAAAGTTAGCCGCGTTGGAATATTGTTCAAACGTTTTTCTTGCTCAGGGCCAAGGTCTGAAAGCGCGACTAACCCAACATCGAATTCGACATCTTTGCAGTTCCAATTGGCGAGCGAACCTCGCAATCGCCATTGGGGCCGCGCCCTGCGTCTACCACCAAAAACAACATTCGATTGAGCTTTACGGCATCGCGAGCAGTTAGTGGGCCGTACAGAGTTTTTGATGCTGAGCGACCAATCAATATGCTAGATAGCCCAAAGTTATCGGTTAGACCACCATCCACTAGCTTCACATAATTCATCCGGCTCGAATCTCGATAGGCCATCACAGCTTACGCAGCGGCACTGAGTGTTTTAGATGCACTTGGATTTTCAATTGCGCTTGTGACCCAATTCGGAATCGGTTCACTACAACCTTCAGGTTATGTTTTGAGTAAGGTTGGGGCAAAGAGCAATGGCACTGCCATGGATGCCAATACTGCCTCGGCAACGCTGTAACTGCCGATGTCGCTGCATATCTTGGTAGAGCACTTTTTGTGGGAAAGTAGCAAGGGAATCTTTGCCATGTAAGCCGTAGTAGGCAGCGGTCAGTTAGCCGCCCGATACGCTGGAAATGAATGTTAAATCATCGAGTAAATCTTCACCCTTAGGACTAATCTCCTTGAGGGCTTGAAGAACTCCAAACGAAAACGCTGATGCACGAAGACCGCCAACAGAAAATGACAAAGCAACCAAGTTCTCTCGAACGATATCTTTTGGTGGTTGGGCTTTTGAGATTTGTAGTGTCGACCTGGGAAGGTTGATCGGCGCATTGTCTATGGTGACTGCGCAGCCAGACGCAATGAGGGCGAATAAAAGCGCTACTAGTCTATTCACAGGGTTCATTATTTTGGCTCCTCAACCTGGGCTCGAACCAGGGACCTACGGATTAACAGTCCGGCGCTCTACCAACTGAGCTATTGAGGAATTGTTCTGTGAAGTTGAGAGTTACTTGCAAAGATCCAACTTAGCCAGCGATTATAGCGTGAAGATCGCCGTCTGCAAATTAGCCTCACATCGGCTTGAAAAGGCCCGCGCAAAGCCGATTAACGGTCAGAATTTCGCACTACCACCGAACCTTGCCGCTTCCCACATCCATGACCATTCGAGTTGAAAGGTAAAGCCTGGGTTCAATCGAATCTATATAAATGTATTCGTCGTCGTTAGAGTGTGCACCTCGACCGCGCAAGCCAAAACTTTCGAGTACTCCGCCCTTAGGATTTAGCCCTGCGAACGCTGCATCAGTTCCACCGCCGGTTGGTTTATCCCGTATCTCTAAAGGTTGACCAATCTCACCAAAGATCGTCACCGCGTGTTTGGCCAAAGTACGAGAAACATCATTGGCAATAAAAGCAGGGCGGCTGCGTAGAAACTCCAGCTCTACTTTCGTGTCGGGAATTAATCGATCTCTGATCGATGCTTGCAATGCCGCTTCAATTTGATCGAGATCGACATTGGCTTGTGCTCGAATGTCAGCAATTGCACTTGCATCAGCTGAAATAACATTTCGGGTTTCACCAGATTTTGCTACTGTCCAATTTATCGAAAGGCCTTTGCTTTTGTCGCCCAGATCCTTGCTTTTTAATATCTGGTGCGCCATCTCGTAAAGGGCGTTTCGTCCTGCTTCAGGCGCTGCTCCGGCATGGGAGGCTTTGCCGGTGATCTTTAGCGTTGCGATGGCGATACTGCTAGTTGCTAAACGTACCCAGTTATTGTCGCTACCACCGCCTTCGTACGAAAACACAGCGTCATACTCGCCGCCCAATTTTGTAATCAGTGGGCCGGAACCGGGAGAGCCAATTTCCTCATCGCCGTTAATCAAAACGCCAAGCTCGGCGTAATCAGTAAACCCTATTTTTTTCAGAAGCTCCACGGTATGAAGAATAAGTGCAACCCCGTTCTTATCGTCTGCAATGGCGAGGCCGTAGGCACGATTACCGTCAATTCAAAAAGGCTGCTTTGCCAACATTCCTTTTGTGTACACAGTGTCCATATGGGCGATAAGTAATACTTTTTTACTGCCGGTACCTTTTAGACGGCCATACACAGCAGAGCCGACGGCTGCACCTTTGAGCAATATATGGTTGTCTGGCGCTCTAAGCGGTATCGTCTCAACCACCATGCCCGAAGACTTTAATCGATCACTAATTACGCCAGCAATTTTTGCTAAACCTTCTAAGTCGCGACTTCCCGACTCAATAGCAACAAGGTCTTGCATTGAATTGAGCAGCCTTGCGGTATCGGCATTGACTGCTTGTTTTATCGTTAGATTCGTTGGATGGGTTTGGCTAACCGGTGATGCAGTAGTTTGTGCCGTGGTTTCTGGCAAACTCAAGACTGCAAGTGCGGTCAAAACTGATAATGCAAAAGCGAACCGAGAAAGAACATCACTCATCGTCATCTCCAATTAGAAGATGAATTATGTTCCAAATTTCTACGGTGTTAGTACCGGACTAATTAAAGAATCTTCGCAATCGCACCGACAACGTAATCCAAGTTTTTGTTATTCAATGCGGCGACGCAAATACGGCCAGTAGTGACTGCGTAAATGCCATATTCTTTTTGTAATTGCTCAACTTGCGTAGCAGTCAAACCGCTATAGGAGAACATGCCCCGCTGGCGGGCTACAAAGGAAAAGTCTCGTGTTACACCGTGTGCCTTCAACCCATCGACAAAGCCGGTGCGCATAGCTTTGATTCGGGTACGCATGCCGCCTAACTCGCTCTCCCACATCTGGCGTAGGGCAGGCGTAGATAAAACCGCGGCGACGACGGACGCTCCGTGAGTCGGAGGGTTGCTGTAGTTCGTGCGAATCACTCGTTTGATTTGGCTGGTGACACGAGTGGTTTCGTCTTTGTCTTGTGTGACAACTGTGAGTGCACCGACCCGTTCGCCATAAAAGGAGAATGATTTTGAGAAAGAACTCGATACGAAAAAGCTCAAGCCCGACGCGCTAAACATGTTCAATGCTGCAGAGTCTTCAGCGATGCCGTCACCAAAACCTTGGTATGCCATATCTAAAAATGCAGTAAGGCTGCGGGCTTTTACTAAGTTGACAACTTGTGCCCACTGATCGTTGGTTAAATCAACGCCAGTTGGGTTATGGCAGCAAGCATGCAAAACATAAATTGTCCCCGGGACTGCGGATTCTAGCGACTTCACCATGCCGGCGAAATTAACGCCGTGTGAGGCCGCATCGTAGTAGGGGTAGGTTGACACTTTAAAGCCTGCCGATTCGAATAGCGCTCTATGGTTTTCCCAACTAGGGTCGCTAATCATGACTTCTGCGTCAGGTAATAAGCGCTTTAGGAAGTCCGCGCCGATTTTTAGGCCGCCTGTGCCGCCCAGAGCTTCGAAAGTAGCTGCTCTTGAGTTAGTCACAATCGGTGAATCGTTCCCGAATAGCAAGCCTTGAACCGCTTGGTTGTAAAGCGGCACGCCCTCGATTGGCAGATAGCCTCTGGG